>SLQK01000347.1 GCA_007131525.1 Nitriliruptoraceae bacterium
CATCCACCTCGGGATCCGCTCGGCGTTGGTCACGGCGTCCCAGAGGTCCTCGAGGTCGGTGGCGTAGATCTGCGTCAGCGTCACGGCGGTCGCGGGCCGGCCGTCGACCTCGCGCTCGCCGACAGAGCGGGTCACCGCGCCGAGTTGCTCGTCGACGTCGATCATGCGGGTCTCCTTCGTCGTCGTTTCCCCCGAGCTACCTCGGTGGTCAGTGCATCGAGCGCGGGCTGCCAGTGGCGGCGGACGCGCTCCAGCCAGGCGTCGACCTCGGTCCAGGCCTCGGGCTCGACGGCGTAGAGCCGACGCGCGCCCTCCGGGCGGACCGTTGCGAACCCGGACTCGCGCAGCACCCTGAGGTGCTGTGACACGGCCGGTTGCGAGATCCCGAACTCCGCGCGGATCACCTCGGTGATCGCCCCCGCGGAGCGCTCCCCGTCGGCGAGCACCTCCAGGATCCGTCGCCGGACCGGGTCGCCGAGTACGTCGAACGCCTCCATGGCACGTCAGCTTATCACTACTAGCTTATATAGAGCAAGACTTATGCAAGGGTGGTTCCTCTCCCCCCCGCTGGTGTCGGCCTGGTCGGCTCGGTGCACCGGGGCCCCAGCGATCTCGACGGCACGCCAACGCGGCCAGCCGCCCTCAGCTGGGCGGGATGTTCGGCATGATCCCGATGGTGAGCGGTGCCCGGTACTCGCGCTCGTGATCGATCTCGACCTCACGGCGCGTGAGCCAGACCCGCAAGCTGTTGGCGAGGAGGATGAACGCGAGGGAGCTCAGCAGGAAGGTGGCCATGGACCGGGAACCCGCCGCCGCCGCGGCGGCTTCCATCCTGACCGAGCCGCAGCGGCGTCCGGGGTCACCGCTTGGCGCGGACCACGGCCATCAACGCCACGGCCAGCAGCATCGCCACCGCGACCACGGTCCAGGTCCAGCCGAAACCGACCGACTCCGCGAGCCACCCGGCCCCGATCGGGAACAGCGCACCCCCTCCCCCGAGCCCGGCGAGGATGGCTCCCGAGGCCTGCGCGGGCCGTCTCGGCACCAGGCGGATCGCGGTCAGGAACACCAGGCCCGTCCACCCCCAGCCGGGTCCGAGCATGAGCACCGCACCGATGACCAGCAGCACGATCGTGAGCGTGCCGGCGCTGTCCGCTGCGGGCACTACGGCGCTGACGGCCACCTCGCCGGCCGCGACGTCGACCGGGACCGGGCCCGGACCGGCCTGGGCCGCGACGGCCAACGCCACCATGCCCACCGCACCGGCTGCCAGCAGCCCCACCAGCAGGTCGAACACCGCACCGGGACGCCGATCGACCAGCCACCCCGCGCCCAGCCGGATCACCAGGCTGCCGATCGACGCCCCGGACAGCAGGGCCCCGGCGGCAGCGGCGCCGAGCCCGAGCAGCAGCGCGGTCGGGACCACGAAGGTCGCCACGGCCGCACCGACGCCACCGGCGAGCCCGCTGGCGACCGCCAGGAGGGCGAGCCCCCGGAGGTCCCCGTCTCCGTGGGCGGCCGGATCCTCGCCGACCAGCGTGCCGCGGCGATCGGCGCGGGCCGCCACCCGCTCGGCCCGGGCGGCCCGACGACCGGTCAGTGCCGGGTCGGGCGCAGGTGGCGCCACGATCGACTCGATGTCGCTCGGCACCAGCAGCGCCAGGCCGACCGCCAGCACCGCGACCACCAGGAACGGCACCTGCCAGCCGATCACGGGACCGAGCAGCGGCAGGGTGAAGCCGGCGATCATCGAGCCGGTCGGCACCGCCGCCTCCTTGATGCCGAAGCCCATCCCCTGCCGGCGCCATCCCACGGAGCCGGCGATCGTCCGGGCGATCGAGGGATCGACGAAGGTCAGGCTCGCCCCGCCCAGCGCGAACCAGGCGGCGAGGTGCCAGCCCTCGGCGGCCAGCAGGCCCACCCCCGCGGCAGCGACGGCGATCCCGAGCAGGCCGATGCGGTAGCCGGTCCGGGCGCCGATGCGGTCCACGGCACGCCCGCCGAGCAGGGCGAGGCTGGAGGCCGCGATGAAGAAGGCCGACACCGCCGCCCCGATGGCGCCGGTGCCCACCTCGAGATCCTCGCCGATCGGCACCGACAGGGCGCCCACCAGGAAGGTGGGCAGCAGGGAGATGACGAGCGCAGCGACGACGACCCTGAGCGCGCGTGGCGGCAGGGCGTCAGCGGGGGGTCGGCGTCGTTCGGCGGTGGTGTCGGTCACGTCATGCGACGGTAGCGGCGGACCGACAGCGGGATCACGACCGCCAGCAGGCCGGCGGACCAGGCCAGCGTCCGCAGCACGGGACCTGCCACCTCGCCGCCGATCGACAGGGCGCGGGCCGCATCGGCGGCGTGGGTCAGTGGGCTCAGCGAGGCGAAGGCGGCCATCCAGTCGGGCATCGTCTCGGTCGGCACGAACACCGACGAGGCGAACACCAGCGGGAAGATCAGCACGAAGCCGGCGGTCTGGGCTGCCTCGGCACCGGGTACGAGCAGCGCCAGGTAGATGAACAGCCAGCTCATCAGGTACCCGAACAGCCCCACGACCGCGACGGCGCCGAGCGCCGACCACAGCCCCTCGGTGAACCGGAACCCGAGCGCGTAGCCGACGGCGACCATCAGCACGAGCACCGACAGCGAGCGCACCAGGTCCGCGAAGGTCCGCCCCGCCAGCACCGCGGACCGCGACATCGGCAGGGAGCGGAACCGGTCCACGACCCCGCGCTCGAGGTCCTCGGCCAGCCCGACCGCGGTCTGCACCGACCGGAAGGCGGCCGAGTGGATGAACAGCCCCGGCAGCAGGAAGGCGAGGTAGCTGGTCCCCTCAGGCAGCGCCTGGCTGGCGATCCCGCCGAACACGGCCGAGAACAGCACCACGAACATCACCGGCTGGATGGTGGAGAACACCAGCAGCCGCGGCTGGCGCACGTAGTGCCGGAGGTTGCGCTTGGTGACCGTCCAGCTGTCCCGCGCGGCGAAGTACACGGCACCGAGGTGGCCGTCGCGGACCACCGGCGTGGGCGCGTCGGTGTCGCGGCCGGTCCGGCCCGGCCGGTCGCCGCTGGTCGCGGTGGCGGCGTGAGCGGCGGCGTCGACGGTGGCGTCGGTTGTGGACTCGGTGGCGGTGACGGGGCTCATGCGGCCTCCTGGGCAGTGGCTGGCGGCGCCTGCTCGGTCAGCTCGAGGAACACGTCGTCGAGGGTGGGGCGGCGCAGACCGATGTCGCGGACGTGCAGCCCCGAGGTCTGCAGCGTGGCGGCGATGCGGGACAGCTCCGCCAGCGCATCCTCCTCGGCGGCCACGGGGACGCGGATGCGGCGCGGGTCCTTCGTCCGCTCCGCACCCCGCACGGCCGCCTGCGCCCGGCCGGCGTCGCCGTCCTCGGCGAGCAGGACATCCACCACCTGCCCGCCGACGCGATCCTTCAGCTCGTCGCCGGTGCCCTCGGCGATGATGCCGCCGTGGTCGATCACGGCGATCCGGTCGGCGAGCTGGTCCGCCTCCTCCAGGTACTGGGTCGTGAGCAGCAGCGTGGTGCCCTCGGCGACGAGCTCCCGGGTGACCTCCCAGATCGCGTTGCGCGAGCGCGGGTCCAGCCCGGTGGTCGGTTCGTCCAGGAACAGCAGGCGGGGCCGTACCAGCAGGCTCGAGGCCAGGTCGAGACGGCGGCGCATCCCGCCCGAGTAGGTGCGGGCCGGCCGGTCGCCCGCGTCGGTCAGCGCGAACCGCTCCAGCAGCTCGTCGGCGCGGCGCCGGGCGTCGCGGGCGGTGAGGCGGAACAGCTCCCCGAACATCCGCAGGTTCTCCCGGCCAGTCAGCAGCTCGTCCACCGCGGCGTACTGCCCGGTGAGCCCGATGAGCCGGCGCACCTCGGGCGCGTCGCGGACGACGTCGCGGCCGAAGATCGTGGCCTGGCCCTCGTCGGGCGGGAGCAGGGTCGCCAGCACCCGGACCAGGGTGGTCTTGCCGGCCCCGTTGGGTCCGAGCAGCCCGACCACCTCGCCGTCGGCCACCTCGAGGTCGACGCCGACGAGCGCGTCGGTGGTGCCGAAGCGCTTGCGGACGCCGGTGACGCGGACGGCGGGCTCGTTGGACATCGGGGCTCCTGGGGCGGGGGCGGGCGAGCGGCTGGCGGGTCGGTTCGTGCCGGGGCACGGGAGAGCTTCGGGGCCGTGCCGGCGCGCGGCCGGGCCGGGCTGCTGCGCGGGCGCGGAGCGGGTTGCTGCGGGTCACCACGGGACGGCGGAGCGGGTTGCTGCGGGTCACCACGGGGCGGCGTCGCGGTTGCTCGCGCACCGTGGC
>SLQK01000059.1 GCA_007131525.1 Nitriliruptoraceae bacterium
AGGACGGTGCGGCGGGCCGTCTCCTCGGCACGGTCCGCGGGGCTGCCATCGGGGCTGCCATCCGAGCTGCGCTCCGTGGCGGCGCGGTCGACGGGGAGCAGCGACCACCGTCCCTGTGCCGCCGGGGGGCCGAGCCGGCTGAGCCGTCCGGGACGGGGACGTCCACCGCGTGCGCCGCCGCGGCCACCGCCGCCACCGCCGCCACGACCGCCCCGGGCGCCGAGGCTCCGCACCGGCGCGTAGGTGTCGTTGGTCACCTCGCCGGCCCAGACCAGGTCCCAGAGCGCGTCCAGGACCAGATCCTGGTCCGCCACCCCCGATGCGCTGAACAGCTCCGGCCAGAAGGAGGCACCACGGACGGCGAGGTGGTGGCGGAGCGCGGTGTGCACCTCGTCGTCGGGTGGACTGCCCACGGGTGCTGGGGCGAGCCGCTCGAGCTGGTCCCGGAAGCACAGGACGATGCGGCCGTCGCCGCGACCCAGCGGCTCGACCCCCGTCCAGACCACCTCGCCGGCGGCGATCAGCTGGTCCAGGTCGGCGCCGCGGTAGCCCTCCAGGCGGGCCGGGAGGACGTCGGCCTCGAGCACGCTCGCGGGGATCGGCGCGCCCTGGAGCTGGGCGACGGTCTCCAGCAACGCCTCCAGACCACGGCGGGGCGTGCCCGTGGCCGCCCGGACCTGGTGCCAGGCGGGGAGGAACCGTCCGAGGGCGGCCGCGTCGACCGGCTCCACCTCGGCCCGGAGCGCCGCGAGGGACCGCCGCTTGAGTCGGCGGAGCACCTCGGTGTCGACCCACTCCCGACCCGAGCCGTCGGGTCGGAAGGCACCCTCCACCACCCGGTCCTGCCGGGCCAGCCACCGGAGCGTGGCCAGCACCCGGGGCACGGGCAGGGCGAGCCGGCGGGCCACGGCATGCTCGTCGAAGGGCCCGTGGGTGCGGGCGTAGCGGGCGACGAGGTCGGCCAGAGGATCGTCGACGGGGTCGGTGAACGTCGCCGGCAGACCGGGCGGCAGGGCGACCCCGATCGCGTCCCGCAGCCGGGCGGCGTCCTCGACGGCGGCGATGCGGTCCTCGTCGGCGATGCGGACCTCGATCGCCCGTCGTTCGGCCAGCAGACCGGCGAGCCAGGTGGTGGGGTCCTGGCGGGCCCGGTCGGCCAGCTCACCGCGGGTCAGCGGCCCGAGCTCCCGCAGCACGTCGTGCAGCTCGTCGGCGTCCCGGGCGCGCCGGTCGTAGGTCGGCGCTGCGGTCGAGGTCGCTGGCTCGGCGCCGGCCGTGTCCTGGGGTGTGGTGCCGACCTCGACCGGGGCCGGGTCGGGTGCCAGCCGCTGCAGCTCCCGTTCGAGCGCCGTCAGCACCCCGGCGTCGAGGAGGTCGCGCAGCTCGTCCCCACCCAGCAGCTCGCGGAGCAGGTCCCGGTCCAACGCCAGCGCCTGGGCACGACGCTCGGCCAGGGGTGCGTCGTACTCGTACATGTACTGCCCCACCCAGCCGAACAGCAGGGACTGGGCGAAGGGCGAGGCGGAGGTCGTCTCGACCGGCACGAGCCGGATCCGGCGGGCGCGCAGATCCCGGAGCAGCTGCTCGAGGGCGGGCAGGTCGAACACGTCCTGCAGCGCCTCCCGGGTCGTCTCGAGCAGCAGCGGGAAGCTCGGGTAGCGGCTGGCGACCTGGAGCAGGTCGGCGGCCCGCTGGCGCTGCTGCCACAGGGCGGTGCGCTTGCCCGGCATCCGCTTGGGCAGCAGCAGCGCCCGGCCGGCCGCCTCGCGGAACAGGGTCGTGAACAGCGCCGTGCCGGCGAGCTGGTCCACGACCAGGTCGCGGACCTCCTCGGCCGCCGGCAGGAGGTCCTCGGTCAGGGTCGCGTCGTCGAGGTGGTGGACGGCCCGCGCGGGGTCGTCGAGGTCGTCGAGCTCCGCCCCGTCGGCCGGGTCGGCGGGGTCACCCCAGCCGCCCGCGCCGGGTACCCCGAAGGTGGCGGTCGTGTCGGGCAGGCGCAGCACGATGCCGTCGTCGGCCCACATCACCTCGGGGTCGTAGCCGGCGGTGGTCAGCCGGCGCTCGATCGCCATCGCCCAGGGGGCGTGGACCTGCGCGCCGAAGGGGGAGAGCAGGCACACCCGCCAGTCACCGAGCTCGTCGCGGAACCGCTCGACGACGATGGTCCGGTCGTCGGGCAGGGTGCCGGTCGCCTGCTCCTGCTCCTCGAGGTAGGCGAGGAGGTTGTCGGCGGCCCAGTCGTCGAGGTCGTGCTGCTCGCGCAGCCGTGCCACCTCGGTGTCTCGGTCGGTCGACGCCCGGCCGTGGACCTCGCGGAGGAAGGCGCCGATCGCCGCGCCGAGCTCGTAGGGCCGTCCCGGGCCGTCACCGTGCCAGAAGGGGAGCTTGCCCGGCTCGCCGGGGGCGGGGGTGACCACCACCCGTTCGAAGGTGATGTCCTCGATGCGCCAGGTCGAGGCGCCGAGCACGAAGGTCT
The DNA here is from genome assembly GCA_007131525.1 of Nitriliruptoraceae bacterium. Taxonomy (GTDB): domain Bacteria; phylum Actinomycetota; class Nitriliruptoria; order Nitriliruptorales; family Nitriliruptoraceae; genus T1Sed10-7. The sequence continues at coordinate 2,477 of SLQK01000059.1, forward strand.
CGCCGGCCCGCGACTCGTGGACCATCTCCTCGTCGAGCTCACCGACCCGGGTGCCGTCGGGCAGGAACACCCCGAACAGGCCGCGGTCGGGGATCGTGCCGGGGTTGGTGACCGCCAGCCGCTGGGCGCCCCGGCGGGCCCGGATCGTGTCCTCGGTGCGGTCCCAGACCAGCCGGGCCCGGAGCTCGGCGAACTCCTCCGACGGGTAGCGCCCGCTGAGCAGGTCGAGGACGGCGGCCAGCACCTCGTCGGCCAGTTCGTGGAAGGGCGCGGCCCGCCGCAGCAGCGCGGCGGCCGTCGGCACCTCCCAGGTGTCCATCGCCGCCATGGCCACCAGCTGCTGGGCGAGGACGTCGAGGGGGTTGCGTGGGTAACGGGTGGCCTCGATCGCCCCGTCGTGCATCCGGCGCGCCACCACCGCGGTCTCCACCAGGTCGCCGCGGTACTTCGGGACCAGCACGCCCCGGGAGGGCTCGCCGACCTGGTGACCGGCCCGGCCGATGCGCTGCAGGCCGCGGCTGACCGCACCGGGTGAGGCGACCTGCACCACCAGGTCCACCGCGCCCATGTCGATGCCGAGCTCCAGGCTGGAGGTCGCGACCAGCCCGCGGAGCCGCCCGGACTTGAGCTCGTCCTCGACCTGCAGGCGCCGCTCGCGGGACAGCGACCCGTGGTGGGCCTTGACGAGCTCCACCGGCGGCTCGGTGGGCGGCTCGGCCAGGGCGAGCTCCAGGTCGACGCCGTCGAGCCCCTCGGCCCGTAGCGCCGCCTCGCGCAGCTGCTCGGCGTGGAGCTCGTTCAGCTTGGCGGCGAGCCGTTCGGCCAGCCGTCGCGCGTTGACGAAGATCAGCGTCGAGCGGTGGTCGAGCACCAGCTCCAGCAGCTTCGGGTGGACCGCGGGCCAGATCGACCGGCGGGTCGGTCCGGCGGCGGCCGGCCCGGAGGACAGCTCGAGGTCGATCCCGCGTTCGATCGTCTCGCCGAGCTCGGCCATGTCCGCCACGGGCACGACCACCTCGAGCTCGAGGGGTTTGGTGATCCCGGCGTCGACCACGGTCACGGGCCGGGGCAGGCCGTCGTCGCCGTAGCCACCGAGGAACCGGGCGATCTCCTCCAGCGGCCGCTGGGTCGCCGACAGGGCGATGCGTTGGGGGGCGGGCCGCTCGGGGGGCTGCTGGTCCGTCCCGGTGGCCTCCAGCCCTCCGCGGCGCACCTCGTGCTCCAGCCGCTCCAGCGACAGGGCGAGGTGGCTGCCACGCTTGGTCGGCGCGAGGGCGTGGATCTCGTCGACGATCACCGCCTCCACGCCCCGCAGCGTCTCCCGCGCCTGGGAGGTCAGCAGCAGGTACAGCGACTCCGGGGTGGTGATGAGCACGTCGGGTGGGTGGCGCTTCATGCGCTCCCGCTCCCGGCTCGGGGTGTCCCCGGTGCGCACGCCGACCTCGGGCCGGTGCACCTCGATCCCCAGCCGCTCCCCGGCCAGGCGGATCCCCTCCAGGGGGGCGCGCAGGTTGCGGTCGACGTCGACGGCGAGCGCCCGGAGCGGCGAGATGTACACGACCCGCAGCCGCCGGCTCGGGTCCTCGGGGGGCGGCGTGCTGGTCAGGCGGTCCAGGGCCCACAGGAAGGCGGTCAGGGTCTTGCCCGAGCCGGTCGGCGCCAGGATCAGCGTGTGCTGGCCGTCGGCGATCGCCGGCCAGCCCTCAGCCTGGGCAGCGGTCGGCGCCGCGAAGGTGGTCGAGAACCACTCGCGGACCGGGGCGGAGAACCGCTGGAGCACCTCGTCGGCCATCGGCGGCGACGGTACCCCTGCG
>SLQK01000060.1 GCA_007131525.1 Nitriliruptoraceae bacterium
GACGGCTGGGCCGGCGGGGTGGTGCTGGCGGTCAGCCACGCCCTGGCCAAGGGCGCGATGCTGATGGCCGCCGCCGTGCTGGTCGACAGCGCCCGGCGTGCGGGCGCCCCCGCGCCCGGCGCCGGCAGCGTCGCCGGGGCCATCGACGACGAGACCCACGTCGGCCAGGGCACCAAGCCGAGCCTGGCTGTCCGCGGGGAGACGACGTGGCCGCTGCTGATGGAGCTCCGCGGCAGCGCGGCCCGACGACCGGTGGCGATGATGGCCTTCGGCATCGCCGGCATCAGCCTGGTGGGGCTCCCACCCAGCGGCGGGTTCGTCGCCAAGTGGTACCTGCTGGTCGGCAGCATCACCACGGGCCAGTGGTGGTGGGTCGTCGTGCTCGTGATCGGCACGCTGCTCACGGTCGGGTACCTGATGCGCTTCGTGCGTCCGGCCTTCGCCCCCCTGCCCGACGATGAACGGCCCATCCCTCGTCGCGACGCCCGCGACCTGGTCACCCTCGCGCTCGCCACCTCGACGTTGCTGCTGGGGCTGGTCCCGGGACCGCTGCTCAGGCTGCTCGCCATCGGAGGCCCGCATGGAGGGGGTTGAGCTGGTGGCGGGCGAGGTCGGGGCCAGCGTGCTCCTGTGGCTGCTCGCCACCTCGCTGGTACCGGCCGGCATCATCTTCCTGCTGCCCGAGGAGGCGGAACGCACCCGTCGTGTCATCAACATGGCCGGTGCCATCGCCAAGGTCGTGCTGGTCGGCGTGCTGGTCGTCGGGGTGTTCGCGGGCCGGGAGTACGAGTGGCGGGCCGCCTTCCTGCCCGGCATCGACCTCGTGCTGCGGGCCGACCCGGTCCCGCTGCTGTTCGTGTTCCTGTCCGCGTTGCTGTGGCTGACCACCACCGTGTACGCGATCGGCTACCTCAGCCACGACACCCACCGCTCGCGGTTCTTCGGTTTCTTCAGCCTGTGCGTCGCCTCGAGCGTCGGCATCGCGCTGGCCGGCAACCTCCTGACCCTGCTCATCTTCTACGAGCTGCTCACGGTCACGACCTACCCCCTGATCGTGCACCAGGGCCACGAGCGGGCCCGGGCGGGCGGCCGGATCTACCTGCTGTACGCGGTGACCGGTGGCGCGGCGGTGCTCGTCGGCGTGGTGTGGCTCCAGGCGATCGCCGGCAGCGTGGCTTTCCGCGAGACGGCGATGCTGGCGGCCCTGGCACCCGAGCACCGCGGCGCGCTGACCGCGATCTTCGTGCTGCTGGTCGGCGGCTTCGGGGTCAAGGCCGCGTTGGTGCCCCTGCATGTCTGGCTGCCCCACGCCATGGTGGCGCCCGCGCCGGTCAGCGCGCTGCTGCACGCCGTCGCGGTGGTCAAGGCGGGTGCCTACGCGATCGTGCGGGTGATCCACGACCTCTACGGTGCCGGCCTCGCCGCCGACCTCGGTGTGCTCACCCCGCTGGCCGTGGCTGCCTCCGTCACGATCGTGTACGGCTCGGTGCTGGCGCTGGTGCAACAGGACCTGAAGCGACGACTGGCCTACTCGACGGTGAGCCAGCTCTCCTACATCGTGCTGGGGGTCAGCGTCGTCGGGCTCACCAGCGTCTCGGGTGGGGTCGCGCACCTGGTCCACCAGGGGGTGATGAAGGTCACCCTGTTCTACTGCGCGGGGATCCTGGCCACCTCGCTGGGGGTCACCCGGATCGACCAGCTGCGCGGGGTGGGCCGCAAGCAACCCCTGACGATGGCGGCCTTCACGATCGCGGCGCTCGGCATGATCGGCGTGCCGCCGACGGTCGGGTTCATCACCAAGTGGTACCTGGGACTCGGGGCGGTCGAGGCCGGCCAGCCCTGGGTGATCTGGGTCCTGGTGGCCAGCACGCTGCTGAACGCGGCCTACTTCCTCCCGGTGATCGCCCGGGCCTGGCTGTCCGACCCCGACATCGAGGTGGCGGCCCGTGAGGTCGGGGTGCGCACCCCACCGGTGCGGTTCGGGCCGGTACGGCTCCCGCGGATCCGGCTGGAGGCGGACCCCTGGCTCCTGCTGCCGCCCCTGACCACCGCCGCCAGCGTGGTCGTCCTCGGCGTGCTGGCCGGGGTGCCGCTCAGCCCGATCTCCTGGGCGGAGGACATCGCCCGCGAGCTGCTGGGTCGGCTGTGAGCGCGCTGCTGTGGGTCGCCCCGATCGCCTGGCCGCTGGTGGTGGCCGGGGTCGTGGTGGTGGTCTGGCGGGGCGGGGCGCCACGGCTGGTGCCCTGGGTGGTGGCCTCGGGTCCGCTCCCCGCGCTGCTGCTGGCCCTCCTCGGGCCCGGGGGACCGGCTCCCGACCTGCCGTGGCTGCTGCTGGACCTGCGGCTGGAGCTCGATGTCGCCGACCGGATCCTCCTGTTGGCGACCGCCCTGGTGTGGACGGCGGCCGGCATCGCTGCCCGTCGACTCCTCACCGAGCGGTGGAGCACGGCCTGCCTGTGGTCGCTCACCCTCGCCGGCAACGTCGGGCTGATCCTCTCGGCCGACCTCGTCTCGCTCTACAGCTTCTACGCCCTGATGACCTTCTCGGCCTATGGGCTGGTCCTGCACGACCGGACCGATGCCGCCCGTCGGGCCGGGCGCGTGTACGTGGTCATGGCGGTCCTCGGCGAGGCGATGCTCATCAGCGGCCTCGTACTCGCCGCGGGTGCCGCCGGCAGCACCGACAACACCACCGTCGCGACGGCCCTCGCGGACGCCGACCGGCGGGAGCTGATCGTGGGGTTGCTGACCGCCGGGTTCGCGGTCAAGGCCGGGGTGGTGCCGCTGCACGTGTGGCTCCCGCTGGCCCACCCGGCGGCGCCCGTGCCCGCCAGTGCCGCCCTGAGCGGCGCCATGATAAAGGCCGGGCTGGTCGGCTGGCTGTCGGTCCTCCCCCTGGGTGCGGTCTCGGCAACCGGCTGGGCGGTGACCTTCATCACCGCCGGCCTGCTGACCGCCTACGCGGGCGCCGTGGTCGGGGTCCTCCAGGACCGCGCCAAGGTGGTCCTCGCCTACTCCAGCATCAGCCAGATGGGGCTGATCACGGTGCTGGTCGGCGTCGCCTTCGTGGCACCCGCCGCAGCGCCCGTCGCGGTGGCCGCCGCGGTGACCTACGCCCTCCACCACGGGGTGGCCAAGGGGGCGCTGTTCCTCGGGGTCGGGGTGCGCGCAGCCTGGGGTGGTGCCTGGGGCCGCCGGCTCGTGCTGGCCGGGGCGGCGTTCGCCGGGCTGTCGCTGGCGGGGGCGCCGCTGACCAGCGGGTTCGTGGCCAAGGCGGCGATGAAGGACGCGGTGGCGGCCACCGGCGCACCCTGGGCCGCGTCGCTGACGACGGCGCTGACGGTGGCCGCGATCGGGACCACCCTGCTCATCGCGCGGGTGCTGGTGCTGCTGGCCCGTCCCAACGAGGCCGACCACCGCGCAGCGCGGCCTGTCCGGGTGGAGGACCGGGCGCTGATCGCCGGGTGGGCCCTGCTGCTGCTCGCGACCGCCGTGGCCACCTGGCTCGTGCCCGCCCGCTGGTCGGCGGCGCTCCCGCGCCCCTCGGTCTACGCCGCGGCGCTGGTCACCAGCGCCTGGCCGGTGGTGGTCGGCGCCGGGCTGGCCTGGGCGGCGGTGCTGCTCGCGCGGCGGCGGTCGACCGAGGCGGCCCCGCCGTGGATCCCCGCCGGTGATCTGCTCGTGCTCGCTGAGGCGGCGGCGCCGTCGGCCCGCCGGGCGGCCGCCTGGGTGGTGGCCACCACGATCGCGGCTCGCGACCACCTCGGTGCCCTGGCCGGCAGGTTCGAGGCCCTCGTGCGGCCCGGTGAGGGGTTCGCCCGGCTGGACGTGGCGCTCAGGCGGTGGCAGGTCGCCGGTGGCCTGTTCCTGCTGGTGGGCGCGGCCCTGGCGGTGGCGCTTGGTGCCGTCGGCTGACGCAGGGGCTGGCGTGGCGGCGACCGGCGCCCGTCGGCTGACGTGCGATCGACCGGCAGCGGCAGGCCGCGGCCGACGGGCCGGGCCGCCGATGCCCCCGCAGCTCGCGGGAACCGCTGTCAGCGCACCATCTTGAGGAACCGCTGGGTGCGCTCGTGCTGCGGGTCGCCCAGCACCTGCGCGGGTGGACCCTCCTCGACGACCACCCCGGCGTCCATGAACACCACGCGGTCGCCGACCTCCTGGGCGAAGCCCATCTCGTGGGTGACGACCATCATGGTCATGCCCTCGGTGGCCAGGTCGCGCATCACCGACAGCACCTCGCCGACCAGTTCCGGGTCCAGCGCGGAGGTCGGCTCGTCGAACAGCATCA
>SLQK01000089.1 GCA_007131525.1 Nitriliruptoraceae bacterium
CACCCGGCGGGCTGAGCCCGGCGGGCGCCACCGTGGTGGGGCCCGAGGCGCTGACCGTCGAGGCGTGGGTCGAGCAGTGGCTCGCGACCCGCCTGCCGCGGATGAACTCGGCGAAGAACCGCAGCCACTACGACACCCAGCTGCCCTTCGCCGCCGAGTTGCTGCGCTACCCCGAGGACGACCCGCGCGGCCCGGTGGGCGCGTCGATCCCGCTCGCGGAGCTGACCACCGCCGACTGCCAGCGCGCCGTCGACGAGCGGGTGAGCCGCAACCGCCGCAGCCGCGAACGCGGCAGCCTCGAGTCCCCGGCGGTGTCGGTGCGCACCGAGAACGCGTTCATCGACGCGCTGGGCCGGCTGCTGCGCGACGCCCGCGCCCACACCCCGCCGCTGCTCGACGGCGACCCGCTCGCCGGGGTCGCCTCCCGCCGCAGGTCTGCCGGCAGACGCGAGAACCGGCAGCGTCAGGACGCCGCGACGCTCGAGGAGATCCTCGCGATCGTCGACGAGCTCGACGAGCACTGGCACGCCATGGTGCTCTTCCGGGCGGTGCAGGCCTGCCGTATCGGGGAGATCCGCACCCTCGACGTCGACGACATCGACCTCGACTCCCGCACCGTCACCTACTGGCGGGCGACCCCGCAGGTGTCGAGCAAGCACAACCACGGCTCGACGATCGAGGACCGCGGCCTCAAGCACCGCGACCCCACCGAGCGGCGCGTCGTGCCGCTGCCTGACTGGCCGCGGCTGCTCGACCTGCTCGCCGGCCACCTCGAGCGCATGCGTGAGCTGCACCGCGCCCGCGACCGGAAGCTTTCAGCCGAGCTCGACGCCGCCCGCGACGCCGGCCGCGACACAGCCAGGCTCGAGCACCAGCTCGAGGTGCACCGCATGGCGGTCCGCGCGTTCCCGTCGAAGGAAGGCGCCCCCCTCGACAGCAGCAACTTCTCCGCCCGGCATTGGCACCCGGCGGTGAACCGGGCGCTCGCCGACGACCCCGAGCATCCGCTGCACGGGCTGCCCTTCAAAGACGTCCGCCACGCCGCGGCCAACGACTGGCAGGACCACGCGGGGCTGTCGGCGCGGGATGCCGCCGAGCTCGCCGGCAACTCCGAGGCGGTGATGCAGGCGCACTACCGCCGCCGAAGGCGAGGCGGTCGTCATCGACCTCGCCTCCCGTCGGCACGCCAGAGGCGCGTGAGTCCGCGTGTGCGAACGCGGCGACCGCGGCCGGCGCGGCCGCTCAGCGCCGGTGGGGGAAGTCCGCGTCGCGAAGGGACCCTCGGGTCAGGAGCTGGAGCCTCCGGAGAACCCAGCGAGCTTCAGGCCGCTGCGTTGGGCACGGTTCCACCGACACCCGCTGCCGAACTCGCACGCTGCTGACGTTCGTGTGGGATTCGTCGGTGATGCCGGAAGTGCGAGCCGGCTCGGAAGGTGCGGGTGCCACTCTACGGTGACAGCAGGGTGACCGCGTGTCCGCTGACTGGCGCGAGCCGCTGGCCTGGCTCCATGAGCACCTCAGCGACGGGCTCATCGACATCGCCAGCGGAGCCGCCGGCCCACGGTCTTCACCACCATCCCCCGTGTGTCCCACTTACACCATGGTCGCCGGACTCGGGGTTGACACAAAACTGTCAGCCTCGACACTGGCGGACGACAAGGAAGCCCGCGCAGCATCAGGCGCGTGGCGCGTGGGGGCTGTGTGAGGTTGTGAAGCTGCCTCACGCGGGGGTCGAGTCGTTGCCACCCCGGCGGTGGTGACGTTCGCCGCTGCGACTGTCTTCGGAGACGACAACGGCCTGTGAGGCCGTGATCTACAGGATCGGATGGGGTGCGAGATGGCACATCGGTATCGCTGGCCAGCCCGGATGACGCATCGAGTCGTGGGGCCGCGCCCAGCCGCCGCGGACAGGGCGGGCAGCAGTGAGTTGGCTCCCCCGGTCGTTGGGCGTGGCGATACGGCCAGTGGCATGCGACGCAAGCAGGGCGGCATGACTAGCGATCGCGTGCGGCAGACGATGAGCGTGCTGGGTGCGGTCGCGCTCGTGGTCGGCCTGCTGTTGCCCTCAGACGTCGCGGCGCAAGACGGTGACGGGGCTGGCGGGGTCGATGCCGAGTTCGAGGTCGAGGGGCTGGAGGATCTGGTTGCGGGTGAGGCCAACGATGTCGAGGTGACGGTGACGGTCACCGACCCCGGCGACCTTGACGACGACACGGCCGTGCAGCTGTTGGGCGTGTTGGACGGCGATGACGCCGGTGACGTCGAGGTCGCCGCGGTCGAGGACGATGAGCGCGTCGATCTGTCGGTGGTGGATGGGCGCTTCTTGGCCCCGACGGTGGCAGCCGCGCCGACGGTTGATGCGCTCACCGATGGGGTGACGATCGACTTGGAGGTCACCCCGGATGCGGACGCCGCGCAGGGCGAGCTGACGCTGGACGTGTCACTGGCGCTGGCGGGGACACAGGCCGAGAGCGCGCGGTTGTTTGGCGCGAACCGGGTGGAGACCGCGACCGCGATCAGCCAGGACCGCTACCCCGACGGGGCCCACACGGTCTATCTGGCCCGCGCGGATGTGTTCGCTGATGCGTTGGCGGCCGGCCCAAGCGCGGCCGCTGACGATGGGCCGGTGCTGCTCACCGACCCCGACGCGCTGGACGCAACCACCGAGGAGGAGATCGAGCGGCTCGATCCCGATGAGGTCGTGTTGCTGGGTGGCGAGAACGCGTTGACGAGTGCGGTCGCCGACGCGGTCGATGGGCTGGTGGACGAGACCTCGCGGGTGTTTGGCGCGGATCGGGTCGAGACCGCCGCCGCGGTCGCCCGCGACCGGTTCGATGCGACCGAGACGGTAGTTGTCGCGACCGCCGACGAGTTCGCGGACGCGCTTGCCGGGGTGCCGGCCGCGTTCGCGCTCGACGCGCCGGTGCTGCTCACCGACCCCGACGGGCTGTCGACGGCCACCGCGGAGACCATCGACGCGCTCGGTGCGGACGAGGCGATCCTGCTTGGCGGCGAGGCCGCGCTGTCAGCGACAGTCGAAGACCAAGTGAAGGGGCTGGTCGAGGCTGTTGATCGTGTCTTCGGCGACGATCGTGTGGAGACCGCAGCAGCAGTCGCGGTCGAACTGTTCGACGCCGACGATGTGGACAGCGTGTTCCTAGCCACCGGGTCGGTGTTCGCCGACGCGCTCGCGGGCGGGCCGGCCGCCGCGCGCGAGGGCGCACCGATGCTGCTCACCGCGAGCCTCCCCGCGGCGGTCGCCAACGCCCTCGACACGCTTCGCCCGACGCGTGTCACCGGTCTCGGTGGCACCGCGGTGCTCTCCGACGATGACCTCGACGCCAGCGTCGAGGCAACCACCACCGCCGACCTCCCCGACCGCGCCACACCCATCACCGACCACACCCCCATTGACGGGGCTATCGCCGACGACGAACCCGACCCCGACCCCGCACCCCCCGGACCCGACCCAGACCCTGACCCTGAGCCGGAGTTGGACGCGCTGGTGTGGGAGCCGGATGAGAAGACCGCCGAGGGCTCCGATGAGGAGTTGGCGTTCACGGTGACCGCCGAGGACGACCAGGACGACACGATCACCGACCTGGAGATGACCCTGGAGGCCAACGGGACCGGCGACCGTGATGGCGCGTTCGACCCCGACGAGGTGACCACCGGCGGGGACGGCGAGGCGACGGTGACCTACACCACCGACGCCGACGCCGAAGAAGACGACGAGATCACGCTGCAAGCCACCGCCGCCGGCGTGACCGGCACAGCGACCGTCACCATCGACGATGCCGAGGACCCGGGCGAGCCGGGCGAAGGGAGCTACGTGGCCGTCTACGACCTCGAGGACCACTTCGGCAGTCAGGTCGTCCTGCCACTCGGCGGTGAGGTCGATGTGGAAATCGACTGGGGCGACGGCACCGTCGAGCACTACGACGAACCAGACCCGACCCACGTCTACGGCACCGACGAAGAAAAGGTCACCGTCGAGGTCACGGGGACCTTCGAGCAGATCGGCGATGATCGTCCAGAGGGGGTGACAGCGCTGGTCTCGGTCGACGAATGGACGGGCACGGAGACGATCAGCGCAGAGGAGGCGTTCAGGGGGGCCTCGAACCTGGAGGTGGTGGCGGAGCCGCCGGACACCGTGACCAACATGGACCGGATGTTCGATGCCGCCCGCAACTTCAACCAAGACATCGGCGACTGGAACACCGAAAACGTCGAGACCATGGAGCGGATGTTCCAGGGCGCCAGCGACTTCAACCAAGACATCGGCAGC
>SLQK01000168.1 GCA_007131525.1 Nitriliruptoraceae bacterium
CGGCGGTGGGACTCCACGTCCAGATCGATGTCGGGCAGCTCGTCGCGGTAGGGGTTCATGAACCGCTCGAAGGCCAGGTCGTTGGCCACCGGGTCCACGTCGCTGATGCGCAGCGCGAAGCACACCAGGCTGCCCGCCGCCGAGCCCCGGCAGGCCACCAGCACCCCGAGTTCGCGCACGTCGGCGACCACCGCGGCCACGGCCAGGAACAGGTCGTGCAGGCCCAGGCGGTCGACCATGTCCAACTCGCGCTCCAGCCGTTCGCGGATCTCCGGCGTGACGCGGGGGAAGCGGGCCGCCACCCCCTCCCAGCAGCGGCGGTGCAGCTCACCGGCTGCCGCCTCGGGCGACAGCCCCGAGAGCCGCGGCACGTGCAGCTGGCCGAGGCCGAGGTCCACCTCGCAGCTGATCGCGAGCTCGTGGGCGCTCAAGAGCAGGTCGGGGCGCTCCCGGAACCGCGCGTGCTGCTCGGCGGGGGTGGTGAACCACGCCTCGGCGCTGGTCCGGCCGAGGTGGTGGGCACCGAGGGGTACCTGCTGGCGCACGCACCGCAGCACGTCGGCGATGGCCACGTCCTCCGGCCGGAGGTAGCGCACGTCGTTGATGGCCACGGCTCTGACACCGAGGTGGTCGCTGAGCTCGAGGGTGCGGCGGATCCGGGCGTCGTCGCCGGGCTCGCTCGGGTCGGGGCGGCCCGTGGCCCGGCGGCCCCCGGGTGCGACGCGGTGGTCACGCACCCCGAGCACGACCCGCTCACGGCCGAACACCTCGAGCCAGCGGCGGAGCTCCTCCTCGGCGGCGCCGGCCTGGCCCCGGGCCAGCAGCCGGCCCACGGGCGAGTCGGGGCCGAGCTGGGCGATCACCCCGTCGGTCGCCGCGGCCACGCCCAGGTCAGCGACATCGAGGTGGGGGTCACCACGGCGCTGCGCGTGCGCGGCCGACACCGTGCGGCACAGGTCGGCGTAGCCGGCCTGGGTGGCGGCCAGGAAGCTGACCCGTGGGGCGTCGTCCTCCAGCCACGCGCTGCCCCGTCCCGGCCGGCGCTCGCGCGGGTCGGGGGAGCTGGACCGCGGGTCGCGGGCGCGGCGATCCCCAGCCCGGGTGGTCGGCATCGCGGGGACCCGCGTCCGTCCGGCGCGGGTCAGCTCCCAGCCGGGCCGGTCCGCCTCGGGTACCAGCGCCAGGTCGGTACCGAACACCGGAGTGACGCCCTCCGCGGCCGCGGCCTGGGCGAAGCGCACCACCCCGTACAGCCCGTCGCGGTCGGTCAGCGCCACGTGGGTCATCCCCGCGGCCGCGGCCGCCGCCGCCAGCTCACGAGGCCGGATGGCCCCGTCACGCATCGAGTAGCTGGACCGCACGCTCAGGTGCGCGAAGGGCGGCACCTCCGCCGCTGCGGACTGCTGCCGTGTGGCGGCGTGCACCTGCTCGGCGGCTACCGCGGCCCGGCGCGCGTCCGCACCCAGGTCCTCCAGGGTGTGCTGATGCTCCTGGGGCGACCAGGACCGGCTGCTCGCCACGGACCCCACCTCTGCGAATCGAACGTGTGTTCGCAAAGGTACGGGGTGGGTGCGACCGGCCGCCAACCGGTGTGCGGCCCGCGACCCCCGCGTCCCCCGCGACGCCGGGCGCCCGTCACGGAGCCGCGATACGGCGCCGGCCGCGACAGCACCGCGGGGTGGGACGCCGGTCACGGGTGGCCGTCTCGCGACCCCGCACCACCGGGGGTGGGCACCGCGGGGTGGGACGCCGGTCACGGATAGCCGGCTCGCGACCCCGTACCACCGGGGGTGGGCACCACGGGGCAGGACGCCGACCAAGGATGGCCGGCTCGCGACCCCGCACCACCGGCCACGGGAGCGCAGGACCCGTCGTCAGGCCGGCGGCTGGGTGTCTCCGGTCTCGATCGGGGCACGGACCAGGTTGCCCCACTCGGTCCACGAGCCGTCGTAGTTGCGGACCCGCTCGTAACCGAGCAGGTGGGTCAGCACGAACCAGGTGTGGCTGGAGCGCTCCCCGATCCGGCAGTAGACGATCACGTCGTCGTCCGGGGACAGCTTCTGCTCCTGCTCGTACAGCTCACGGAGCTCCTCGACCGGTTTGAAGGTGCCGTCCTCCTGGACCGCACGACCCCAGGGCACGCTCCGGGCACCCGGGATGTGGCCACCGCGCAGCGCGCCCTCCTGGGGGTAGTCCGGCATGTGGGTGCGTTCGCCGGTGAACTCCTGGGGACTGCGCACATCCACCAGCTTCCCACGCTGCTCGACGTGGTCCTGCACCTCGTCACGGAACGCACGGATCGGGGCATCGCTGCGGTGGACCTCGGGGTACTGCCCCCGGGGCCGGTCCGGCGCCTCCGTGGTCAGCGGGCGGCCCTCCGCGATCCACTTGTCGCGACCGCCGTCGAGCAACCGGACATCGTCGTGCCCGAACAGCGTGAACACCCAGAGGGCGTAGGCGGCCCACCAGTTCGCCTTGTCCCCGTAGAACACCACCGTGGAGCCGCGGCCGATGCCCTTGCTCGCCATCAGCTCCGAGAAGGTCGCGCCGTCGATGTAGTCCCGGGTGACGGGATCGTTGAGCTCGGTGTGCCAGTCGATCTTCACCGCGCCGGGGATGTGACCCGTCTCGTACAGCAGGACGTCCTCGCTGGACTCCACCACCACCAGATCCGGGTCGTCGAGTCGCTCAGCCAACCATGCGGTGGTGACCAGGGTCCGCGGATCGGCGTAGGCGGCGATCCTGGCGTCGTCGTCGTTCCTCGTGACGGCCATCGTGTCGGCTCCTCATCGGGTGGGGGGGTGCGGATCGTCGAGGTGGCGGTCAGGCACCGAGCCCGAGCTCGGTACGGTGCCGGCGGACGGCGTGGACCACCCGGCCGTCCTCACGACATCCTGCCCCAGCTGCGCGCCGTCGTCACAGGACGGCAGCCAGGAACCGACGAGCGTAGGAGCTTCAGCCCATGGCGCTACCCCCGGGCCTGCAGCAGGTGGTCGACGACTTCGCCGCCGCGCCGCTGGAGATGAAGATCGACCTGCTCGTGGAGTACACGGGGAAGGTCCCGCCGCTCCCGGCCCGCCTGGTCGATCATCCCGAGCGGCTCGAGCAGGTCGAGGAGTGCCAGACCCCCTTCTTCCTGGCCACCGAGATCGATGAGGACGACCGGGTGACGGTGTGGTTCGACTGCCCACCCGAGGCTCCGACGACCCGGGGCTTCGCGGGCGTGCTGTCCGAGGGGCTCAACGGCGCCACGGTCGACGAGGTCCTGGCCGTGCCGAGCGACTTCCACCACGACCTCGGGTTGGCGACGGCGATCAGCCCGCTCCGACTGCGCGGCATGGACGCGATCCTCACCCGGCTCAAGCGCAGCGTCGCGTCCCACCAGCGCGGCTGACCGGCCCCGACCCCCCGCGGTCAGTCCCAGACCCGATCGAGCCGCCACTGCCCCCCGCAGCACACCAGCTCGTACACCCCGCGGGTGGGGACCCCGTTGCGCGCTTCGACCCGCCACAGATCGGTGCGCTCGATCCGTTGCGGGAGGCCGTCGCCCCGCCGCCACCAGCCCTCGTCCTCGTGCCAGTGACCGAGCACCGCGAGGACCCGGTACCGCTGCCCACGCCAACGGAAGGCCACCGGCGCCGCCGCCTCGGGTCCCCCCGCTGCTCCGGCAGCGACCTCCACCTCCTCCAGCCGTTCCCGGTACCGCTTGGTCATCCTCGTCGCCTCCTCACCACGGACCCCCGACGGACCCGAACCGGCGCTGCCCACCGATGCCCGCCCATCTCGAACGGCCATCGAACGGCCGTCGAACAGTCCTCGAACGTGTGTTCGACCTACCGTGACGGTACGGCCTGGGTGCGACACCCGCCACCCTGAACCTCCGGGTGCACGACCGGTGTGCACCTTCTGCACATCCGACCCCCGTGGTTGACGTGCGCCGACCGCGCGACAAGGCTCGATCGAGGTGGGCGCCACCGCAGTGGCGCGAGCGCCGGTGGTCAGCTCGGCGACCGGCGGAGGAGAGCGATGGCTCGCGCTGGGTCGCGAGCGCGAGGGGCGACACACGATGATGGCCAAGGACCATGCGGGCAAGCGCTTCGGGCCCGAGGACTACAACAAGAAGGGCGTGCTGAAGAGCACCGTCTACGAGGAGGAGCTCACCCGGCTGCAGATCGAGCTCGTCAAGCTCCAGCACTGGGTCAAGGAGGAGGGCAAGCGCATCGTCGTGATCTTCGAGGGCCGCGACGCCGCCGGCAAGGGCGGGGTCATCAAGCGGATCTCGGAGC
>SLQK01000141.1 GCA_007131525.1 Nitriliruptoraceae bacterium
CGGCCCGTTAGGGTCGTTGCCGCGGGCCGCCGAGCACCGCCGAGGGCCGTCGCGGATCGCCGAGCACCGCCGAGGGCCGCCGCGGATCGCCGAGCACCGCCGAGGGCGGCCGAGCACCGCCGAGCACCGCCGAGCCAGGAGCGCGCCGTGCCAGCCACCACCCGTCGTTTCCCCCACGGTGTGGTCGCGAGCCCTCACCACCTCGCCTCGGCGGCGGGACAGCGGGTGCTGGCTGACGGTGGCACCGCGGTCGATGCGGCCGTCGCCGCGAACCTGGTCCTTGCGGTGGTCACCCCCTACTACTGCGGCGTCGGCGGCGACCTGCTGGCGATGGTCTGGGACGGGCGTGCCACCGGCATCGCCAGCACGGGCCGGGCGCCGGCCGGTGCCACCGTCGACCAGGTCCGGGCGGCCATCGCCGCCGGCCACGGCGATCCCACTCTCTCCCACGCCGGGACGGCCGGGATGCCGATGTTCGGGGCGCTGCCGGTGACCGTGCCCGGCGCCGTGGCGGGCTGGTTCCACCTGCTGGAGCGCTGGGGGACGCGGAGCTTCGGGGCGCTGTCGGCGCCCGCACGCGCGCTGGCCGCCGACGGGTTCGAGGTCGACGCTCACGTCGGGGCGGTCGTGGACCGTGCCCGCGAGCGCCTCGGCGGCGATCCGTCCTGGCAGGACCACTACGGCCAGATGCGGGCCGGTCGGCGCTTCGTCCAGCCGGAGCTGGCCGCGACCCTCGAGCTCCTGGCCGAGGAGGGGCCGTCGGCCCTCTACCGCGGCCGGCTCGCCGAGGCGATCGTCGCGACGCTCCAGGCGCGAGGCTCGAGCATGACGCTCGAGGATCTCGCGGCCCACACCGTCGACGAACCCGCCCCGTTGTCCGGAGCCTTCCGCGGGGTCGAGGTGCTGGAGCTGCCGCCGCCGACCCAGGGGGTGACGGCGCTGACGGGCCTCGCGGTGCTGGAGGCGCTTGGCCCGTTGCCCGACGAGCCCGCGCTCGCGCTCCACCTCCAGGTCGAGGCCGTGCGCGCCGCCATGGCCGACCGCCAGGAGCACCTCGCCGACCCCGACGCCATGCGCACCAGACCCGAGCAGCTGCTGGCGCCTGAGCGGATCCGTGCCGTCGCGGGGCGGATCGATCCGCACCGCGCCGCTGCCTGGCCGCCGGCCCGACCCGCGCCGGGCGGCACCGCCTACCTCTGCGCCGCGGATCGGGACGGGTTGCTCGTCAGCCTGATCCAGTCCAACTTCGTGGGCTTCGGCTCCGGGGTGGTGGTCCCAGGGACCGGGGTCGGGCTCCACGACCGGGGCGCCCACTTCAGCCTCGACCCCGATGACGTGGCGGCGATCGCGCCCCGCAAGCGTCCGCTGCACACCCTCATCCCGG
This sequence comes from Nitriliruptoraceae bacterium, assembly GCA_007131525.1. Classification (GTDB taxonomy): domain Bacteria; phylum Actinomycetota; class Nitriliruptoria; order Nitriliruptorales; family Nitriliruptoraceae; genus T1Sed10-7. The sequence continues at coordinate 1,385 of SLQK01000141.1, forward strand.
CGCTGGCGCTGCGTGACGACGCGCCGTGGCTCGTGTTCGGCACGATGGGTGGCGACGGGCAGCCGCAGATCCACCTGCAGCTGCTGGTCGGGCTGCTGGATCGCGGGCGCTCGCTGGCCGAGGCGTTGGAGGCGCCGCGGTTCGTGGTCGACGTCGCCGACGGCAGCGTCGGGCTCGAGGCGCGGGCCGCGGCCGCGCTGTTCCAGGGACTGGCCGACCGGGGGCACGAGGTCGTGCCGCTGGAGCCCTACGACGACCGGGCCGGGCACGCGCACCTGATCGAGGTCGGCCCCCACGGGTACGCCGCCGCATCGGACCCCCGCTGCGACGGCGGTGCCATCGGGTACTGATGGCGCCGGCAGCGGCGCCCGAACGAACAGGAGGCCGAGGTGAGCCGTCCCCGGACCGTGCTGCTGGGTCAGTTCCTCGATGAGAACGCAGCCGCGATCGCCGAGAAACTCGAGGCGGCGGGTATCGGCCACTGGGTGAAGCGGTCCGGCAGCGTGGTGCGGTTGCTGTCGGCCGCCGACTGGGGGACCCGGATCTTCGTTGATGCCGACCGACTGGAGGAGGCCAAGCGCATCGCCGCGACGGTGACCGACGGCTGAGAACCCACCGGGAGCCCGCGACCTGGGGGCGTTGGGCTCTGGTGGTGAGGACACGGCGCGGTCATGCTGACCATCAGCTGCCATGGGAGGTGGTCGGCATGCGCCGCGGCGTCGCTGCCTGGGTCAAGCTCTCGACGCTGGTGAGCGTGATCGCCTTCGCCTCGATGGTGGCCATGTACTTCACCCTGCTGCTCGTGCACGGGGTGGTGTGGCGGGAGGGCATCGACGATCCGACCGCGCTGCACCAGGTGTTCTTCCTCGTCCTGGCCCTGCCCTTCCTGGCCCTGCCCGGTGTCGTGGCCGCCCGTGCTGTCCGGGTGCGTGGCTGGTGGTTCGCCCGCATCGTCCTCGGCAGCACGGTGTTCGGCCTGGGTGCGGTGCTGCTGGCGGACGCAGCCCCCGTCGCGGTCTGGGCCGCGATGGTCGCGGGCACCTTGCTCGGGGTGGTGTGGGCGCCGGCCAGTGAGCGCGTGAGCCCCACCGCCACCCGCGGTGAGGAGAGCGGGAACCCCGCGACGGCGCACGCCAGCGGGTCACCGAGGGGCGAGGACCGTGTCCTGTTGCTCGAGCCCCCGCTCCGACGGCTGGTGCCCCGCGACGTGTTGGCACCGCCCGAGGGCTGGGAGGTGCCAGAGCACCTACCGCCGCGGGGGCGGGTCGAGGCCCGACCCGGGGGAGGGTCGACGCCGGTCGTGCCGGTCGACCGTGACGCGGCGGGGCGCGAGGACGACCAGCTCACCTCCCGCTGAGCGCTGGGCATCTGCGGAGCGGGCCGGGCATGATGTGGGCCTGCCAGCATGCGCCGTGACGGCGCGAGCCGCGCCAGTGCCGACCGGGAGCAGCGCCGTGAGGTTCACCGTCTACACCTCGTCCTCCGACGCCGTGGGCGAGCGGTACCGGGCTGCCGCCCGGGCCTTCGGGTACCGGCTGGGGGAGCGGGGCGACGCGCTGGTCTACGGCGGGACCGACGTCGGCCTGATGGGGGTGCTGGCGGCGGCCACCCGGGAGGCGGGTGGACACGTGACCGGTGCGCTCCCGCAGCTGATGGCGGAGCGCGGGCTCGCCGACCGTGACTGTGACGAGCTGCTGATCACCGACGGGATGGGCGACCGCAAGCGGGCCATGTACGAGCGTGCGGATGCGTTCGTGGCGCTGCCGGGTGGGTTCGGGACCATCGAGGAGCTGCTCGAGGTGCTCACGCTCCGCCAGCTCGGCTACCACCGCAAGCCGATCGTGCTGCTCGACGTCGACGGGTTCTGGCAGCCGCTGCTCGCGGTCTTCGAGCAGCTCTTCGAGCTCGGGTTCGCCAAGCGGGAGTACACGGCCCTGTGGCACCTCGCGCCGGACCTCGACGATCTGTTCGACCACGTCGACACCTACGATCCAGGTGAGCTCCCTACGAAGTGGTTCTGAGCACGGCCGAGTTCTTGGAGGCCCCGGCTGGCTCCTCGGCCCGGACAGGTGTCGCCCCGGTGGTCGGTGGGTTGCCGTCAGCGGTCGGGGGCCGCTGACCGTGGCCAACACCGCGTAGGCCCGGCGGATGAGCTCTGGCCCGCCAGGTCCTCGGGGTTGGGGACGTGGGGCATCGGATTGCGGTGGCTGGTTTCCCCAACGCGGTGGGGGTGCGGTCGGGTGTCCGGGGTTGGGGACGTGGGGCATCGGATTGCGGTGGCTGGTTTCCCCAACGCGGTGGGGGTGCGGCCAGGCGCGTGCGGCCCAGGCGGGTGCGGCCAGGCGGGTGCGGCCAGGTCCCCCGGGGGTGGGGGACGCAGTGGCGCAACAGCGGCGGTGGGACCGGGCGCTTCCCGGCACCTCGCGGGCCCCGGCCGAGCCCCGCAGCCGACCACGTTGCGCCGGGTCGACGCAGGTCTGTCGCCACCGGGCGTGGCAGCTCCGGCGCAGGCGGCGTGCCCACCGGTCACCGTGTGAGGTGTCCCCTCAGGGGCGCCCAGCCAGCCTCGTGTGTCGGAGCAGCGAGCTGGCCGACGGTCGGGGAGTTGCGCGCGGTGCGCTGTGGGTGCACGTTGGGCAACCCGGCCGGCACCAGGAGCGTCACCACCACAACCACACCGGTGGAGCGCACCGAACGCTTCGTGAGACAGGATCAGCCAGCGACCGATGGGTTACGCTCGGAAGACGTGGAAGGTCCGCACCAGCCCCGGTGCCGCACCGCCCACATCGACCCTGGGACCCCAGCCAGAAAGTCGTCCGCATGTTCGAGCGGTTCACCGACCGGGCCCGACGGGTGGTCGTCCTCGCGCAGGAAGAGGCGAGGATGCTCAACCACAACTAC
>SLQK01000318.1 GCA_007131525.1 Nitriliruptoraceae bacterium
CGGGTTCCGGGGTGGCTGCCTGGGGTTCGAGTTCGGCGGCCGGCGGCTCCGCTTCCGGTTCCGGCTCGGGTTCCGGGGTGGCTGCCTGGGGTTCGAGTTCGGCGGCCGGCGGCTCCGGCTCCGGTTCCGGCTCTGGCTCCGGGGTGGCTGCCTGCGGCTCTGGCTCTGGCTCGGCTGCCTTCGGCGCGGCTTCCTCCTCCGGCTCATCGGCGACGGCATCGGCAACGGCGTCGGCCGCCACCTCGGTCGTGGCAGGCTCAGGGTCGGTCTGCAGCCGCCACTTCGCCGGTGCTTCGGGTGCGGGCTCCGGCTCATCGGCGACGGCGTCGGCAACGGCGTCGGCCGCCACCTCGGTCGCGGCAGCTTTCGGGTCGGTCTGCAGCCGCCACTTCGCCGGCGGTTCGACCTCGGGTCCACGTGGTGCAGAGGTGTCGCTTGCCACCGACGCTGCGGCCACCGGAGCGGCACTGGCGCCGATCTGCTGCAGGGTCTGGTCGACCTGCTGATCGGAGCCCCGGCGTCCTCGGCCACCACGCCGACCGGCACGCTGCTCGCGCTTGGCGTCGGCCTTGGCCTGCTTGGCCGAGGCCTTCGCGTCCCGCTTGGCCGCCTTACGTTCCTTGCGCGTCGCCGGCCGGCTCTCTCCCGTCGGCGTCGCCGGGCGCTGCAGGCCCTCCCGCTCCGCAGCCTTGCGTTCCCGGCGGGTCTGGCGACGGCCCTTCTTCTCCGAGTCCTCCTTGTAGGCGTAGGTGTAGTAGTAGCCGTCGGTGGCCCGGTCGAGCCCGTTGAGCACGGTCCCGGAGACGGCGGCGCCGACCTGCCCGAGACGCTCCATCGCCGCGCCGAGCCGCCGCCGACCGGTCTGCCCGACCCGACCGACGAGCACCGCCAGGTCGACGAACGGGCCGATCTCCAGCGCGTCCGGCACCGCGAGCACCGCGGGGGTGTCGATCACGACCAGGTCGTACTTGCGGAGCAGCCCCTGCTGCATCGCGCGCATCGCGGGGGAGGCCAGCAGTTCGGCGGGGTTCGGCGGGATCGTGCCGGCTGGGAGCACGTACAGGTCGTCGATGCCGACGTCGACCATGTGGGCCTCCGCCGGCTCGCCGTTCAGCAGCGCATCCGAGAGCCCGGTGCTGCGGCTGAGCCCGAACCGCTTCGCCACCGCCGGGCGACGCAGGTCGGCGTCGACCAGCACGGTGCGCAGCCCGACTCGGGCGGCGGCGACGGCCAGGTTCGCGGCGGTCTCGGTCTTGCCCTCACCGATGTTGGCGGAGCAGATCATGACCGACCGGCTGCGGGTGAGGCCGTGGTGGTCGGCCGCGTCGTGTTCCGGCTCGTCGGCCTGGGCGACCAGCAGGAACCGCACGCCGGCGGAGAGCTCGCGGTAGGCCTCGGCGGCCGAGGAGGACGGGTCGACGACGCTGGCGACCTGCTCAGCGTCCCGCGCTCTCCAGATCGGGATGCGCCCGAGGACGGGACGTCCGTCGCTGGCCCGCTTGAAGTCATCCTCGTCGCGGATCACGTCATCGAAGTGGTCGCGCACGAACGCCAGCGCGATGCCCAGCGCCAGCCCGAGGATGCCGGCGACGCCGACCACCTCGAGCAGGGTGTTGCCGACCGGGGTGGTCGGGACGGTCGCCGCGGTGAAGTCGGCCGCGAAGCCAGTGAGCGCGTCGGCCGACTCACCGAGCTCGGTGGACCGGGCGATCACCTGGGACAGCTGGGTGCGGAGCGCGTTGCGGCGGATCTGCAGGGTCTCGAGCTCGTCGAGCTCCTCCAGCGTGGGTTCGCGCACGGGTTCGTCGGCGGTTGTCTCGTCCTCGGCCGTCTGGTCGGCGGCGGCTTCCCCGGCGACCTCCCCGGCGTCCTCCGTCTCGGCTGCCTGCTCCTCGGTGCTTGCGCCGTCGTCGGTCGCCGTCTCGTCCTCGAACACGGGTGCAGGGATGTCGAGCGCGGCGATCTGGGCATCGACAGCGCTGATCTCGGACCGGATCTCGCTGGCCCGCTGATCCAGCTCACCCTGGGTCAGCAGCACCGCATCGATCGCCTCCTGCCGGCGGAACTCGATGAAGGAGGTCGCGAACGCGTCCGCGATCTGGGCTGCGGTGACGGGATCTGGGTCGGTGGCGGTGATCCGGAGGATGCGGTTGTCCGACACCGCCTCGGCGCGCACCTGGTTGCGGAGCTCGGACGGGTCGTCGCGCCCGAGCAACTGCGCGGCTGACTGGGCCACCGACGCCGAGGTGGCACCGTCCACGTCGGTGTCGCGAACGTTGCCCGACGGGTTGAGCAGCTCGTTCAGGCTGACGTCCTGCGCTGCCCTGACCCGCTCCAGGGCGAGCTCGGCACGAGCCTCGTACATGGGGGTCTGGAACAGGAACCATGCGGCCCCGCCCACGGCGGCGAACACGGCGACGAGCGCGATCAGACCCCGTTGCCGTCGAAGGACCGCGAGGTAGTCCTGCAACGAGAAGACGTTGTCGCGCTCCACACCCGCACCTTGGTCGTGGTCCCCGTGAACGTGCCGGGCGAGTGTAGGGGCCAGGGCCGGTACGGTCGGGGTGCCGCGACCAGACCGCACGGACAGGGGGCTGCAGATGTCCCGGGCCATCGTGGCGACGCTGCTGGTCGCCCTGGCCATCGTCGTGCTCGCGGCGCCCGTGGTGGCCTGGCCCCGCGATGACACGCCGGTGGCGCCCGATGCGGTCATCGTCCTCGGCGGTGCCGGTGCGGAACGGACCGCCCTCGGCCACGCGGTGGCCACCGAGCACGGCGCCACCCTGGTGCTGTCCTCCTCAGCGCAGTACTTCGGTGCGCGCGCAGGCCTGCGCTGCGGGCAGGAGGTGCTCTGCGTCGACCCGGAACCGGAGACCACGCGCGGCGAGGCGCAGACCGTCGCGGCGTTGGTCGAGATTCACGGATGGGACCGTGTGGTGGTGGCGACCTCCCGCCATCACACGACGCGGGCGCGCGTGCTCTTCCGACAGTGCCTGGACGACCAGGTCAGCGTCGTCGGTGCCAGCCGTCCCGACGGTTCCTGGTGGCCCGGGCTGCGCGGGGTCGGGCGCGAGTTGGCTGGCACGGCTGCGGCGGCGACCGTGCAGCGCGCGTGTTGACCGACGGCGGTGGGCGCCTCGTTCCCGCCGCAGCCGCAGACCGGTGGCGGGGGCACCCGGCCCGCGCTGCAGCCGCAGACCGGTGGCGGGGCACCCGGCTCCCACCGCAGCCCCTGACCGGTACCGGCGTGGCCGGCAGCTAGCGTGCCCTGGCACACCAACCTGTGGCCGACGACGAGGGGGCGGGTGTTGCGGGTCGCGATCACCGGAGGGGCGGGGTTCATCGGTGCCAACCTGGTCCGGGAGCTGCTGGGCCGGGCGCAGGTCGACGAGGTGGTCGTCATCGACGACCTGTCGACGGGGTCGAAGGCGAACCTCACCGACTGCTCCGATGTGACGTTGTTCGAGGGCACGATCCTCGATCCCGACCTGCTCGACACGGCGCTGGAGGGCGTTGACGCGGTCGTGCACCTGGCGGCGGTGCCGTCGGTGCCGCGCTCGATCGCGGCCCCTATGGTCTCCCACGACGCCAACGCGACCGGCACCTTGCAGGTGCTGGAGGCGGCACGGCGGGCGGGCAACCTCCACACGATCGTGTCGTCCTCCTCCTCGGTGTACGGGGCGAACCCGACACTGCCGAAGTCCGAGGACCTGCGCCCGCAGCCGTTGTCGCCGTACGCGGTGAACAAGCTGGCGGCGGAGTCCTACGCGCTGGCCTACCAGCACTGCTACGCCCTGCCGACGCTGGTGTTCCGGTTCTTCAACGTGTTCGGGCCGTTGCAGGCGCCGGGGCACGCCTACGCCGCGGTCGTGCCGACCTTCCTCGATCACCTCCAGCGCGGTGAGCCGCTGCCGGTGCACGGCGACGGGGAGCAGACCCGCGACTTCACCTACGTCGGGTCGGTGACCGCGGTGCTCGCCGACGCGCTCGAGCGGCGGGTGACGAGCCCGGAGCCGGTGAACCTGGCCTTCGGGACCCGGCGCACCCTGAACGATGTGATCGCCGAGATGGAACGCCAGCTCGGACGCAGCGTGGCGATCGACCGTCAGCCACCGCGGCCCGGTGACGTCCGCCACTCCCAGGCGGACCAGTCCCGCCTCGAGGCGCTGTTCCCCGACGTGGTGCCCGTGCCCTTCGAGGACGGCCTGGCGCGCACCATCGACTGGTTCCACCACCGGTGAGCTCCGTACCTGCCCGGCACCGCCCCCTCC
>SLQK01000241.1 GCA_007131525.1 Nitriliruptoraceae bacterium
CGGCGACCTGTCCGGCGAGCGCCAGCCCCAGCAGGGTGGCGTCCTCGATGGCCCGGGCGTTGGGGACGGGCAGGGCGCCGGGCTGGCCGGTGCAGACGGGACAGACGTTGGTGTTGGGGTCGTCCCCGAACTCGGTCCCGCACCCGCACCACATCTTGGTGGCGGTGTGCAGCTCGACGTGGACCTCGAGCCCCACGACCAGCTCCCAGCCCTCCGGCAGCAGCGTGTCGGTGGCCATCAGCGCACCTCCTGCGTCGCGTCGTGGGTCGCGACGGCTCGGGGGCCGACGGGCACGGGGCGGAACCCGGTCGCCTCCTCGAAGGCCCAGGCGGCCCGGTACATCACGTCGTCTCGCTTGAGCGGCGCCATCACCTGCAGCCCCACTGGCAGCGAGGTGGAGGGATCGTCCGGTGCGGCGGCCAGCCCCGCCGGCAGGGACAGCGCCGGGATGCCCGCCAGCGACGCGGGCACGGTCGCGACGTCGTTGAGGTACATGGCCATGGGGTCCGCGGTCTTGTCGCCGAGGCGGAAGGCCACCGACGGCGAGGTGGGGCTGACCAGCACGTCGACCTGCTCGAAGGCGGCCCGGAAGTCGTCGGCGATCAGCGTGCGGATCTTGGACGCCTGCAGGTAGTAGGCGTCGAAGTAGCCGCTGGACAGGGCGTGGGTGCCGATCATGATGCGCCGCTTGACCTCGGGGCCGAACCCGGCGGCCCGGGTCGCCGCGTTCATCTCCTCGGCGGTGGGCGCGTCGACCCGCAGCCCGTAGCGCACCCCGTCGAACCGGGCGAGGTTCGAGGACGCCTCCGACGGCGCGATCAGGTAGTAGGCCGGCAGCCCGAAGGGCGCGTGGGGCAGGGACACCTCGACGATCTCCGCACCGAGGGCCGCGAGCCGCTCCAGGGCCTCGGCGAACACCGCCTCCACGCCGGGCTCGTAGCCCTCCCCCTGGAGCTCACGGACCACGCCGACCTTCAGCCCGGCCACGCCTCGCTTGAGCCCGGCCAGCAGGTCCGGCACCTCCCCCGGCACCGAGGTGGCGTCGCGGGGATCATGCCCCCAGGTCACCGACTGCAGCAGCGCCGCGTCCTCGACGGTCCGGGCGAAGGGCCCGGCCTGGTCGAGGGAGGAGGCGAAGGCCACGAGCCCGTACCTCGACATCGTGCCGTAGGTGGGCTTGACCCCGACCAGCCCCGTCAGCGCAGCGGGCTGGCGGATGGACCCGCCGGTGTCGGTCCCGATCGCCAGCGGTGCCATGAGCCCGGCGACCGCGGTGGCCGACCCCCCGGAGGACCCACCCGGGACCCGGTCGAGGTCCCAGGGGTTGCGGGTCAGGCCGAAGGCGGAGTTCTCCGTCGACGAGCCCATGGCGAACTCGTCCATGTTGGTCTTGCCCAGCACCACGACGTCGGCGGCCCGCAGCCGTTCGGTCACGGTGGCGTCGTAGGGCGGGATCCAGCCCTCCAGCATCCGCGACCCGCAGGTGGTCGGCGCGCCCCGCATCGTGAGCACGTCCTTGAGCGCCAGCGGCACGCCCGCCAAGGGCCCGAGCCGGGCCCCGGCTGCGCGCCGGGCGTCGATGTCGTCGGCGTGTGCCCGCGCGGCGGCGGCGGTGACGGCGAGGTAGGCGTGGGGCTCGTCGGCGCCGAGCTCCTCGGCCGGCTTCGCTGCCCAGACGTCGCCGTCGGCCACGACCCCGTCGAGCGCGGCGATCCGATCGAGGTGGGCGTCCACGGCCTCCCGCGCGGTGACCTCACCGGCGGCGAGCCGGGCCGCCAGCTCCACGGCGGTCAGCTGCGTCAGCTCCGCCATCTCAGCCCTCCTCCGCGACGATCCGCGGGACGGCGAAGCGGTCCTGCTCCACCGCGGGGGCACCGGCCAGCACGTCCTCGCGCGGCAGCGACGGTGTCCGCTCGTCGGGGCGGGTCACGTCGGCCAGCGCGAAGGGGTGGGTGGTCGGCACGACCTCGTCCGCTGCCACCTCGCCGACCTGTTCGGCGTAGCCGAGGATGGCGGACAGCTGCGGTGCCAACGCCGCGACCTCCTCGTCGGAGAGGGCGAGGCGGGCGAGCCGCGCGACGTGGCGGACCTCGTCTTCGGACAGGGCCACAGGGGGCCTCCTGCGGGAGCGGGATACGGACCTCGGCGAGGCTAGCGCTCACCACCCGGCGGGCTGCCGCCCTCCGGTGGTGGCCAGCCGCCGCCCGGGGGCCCGCTGGCGCGGCGCCGGGGCGTGGCCGGACGTGTTCTCGGTGGCGCCGGTGACAGCGACCCACCGGGCCGGTTAGCGTCGAGGTAGCCACCGCACCCCGAGGCGTCGCCGTGTCGACCGCACTGCTGACCGACCGCTACGAGCTGACCATGCTCGACGCCGCGCTGCAGAGCGGGGCGGCGGACCGCCCGTGCGTGTTCGAGGTGTACGCCCGCGAGCTGCCACCTGGCCGGCGGTACGGCGTCGTGGCCGGGCTGGGCCGCCTGATCGAGACGCTGAGCGCGTACCGCTTCGACGACGACACCCTGGCCTGGTTGGACGACACCCACGTGGTCAGCCCGGACACCCTCACCTGGCTCGCCAGCTACCGCTTCCGAGGGGAGCTCCACGCCTACCGTGAGGGCGAGCTGTACATCGCGGGGGCGCCGGTCCTCACCGTCTCGGCATCCTTCGCCGAGGGTGTGCTGCTCGAGACCGTGGTGCTGAGCGTGCTGAACCACGACTCGGCGATCGCCGCCGCGGCGGCGCGGGTGGTGTCGGCAGCCGCCGGCCGGGGCCTGCTCGAGTTCGGGAGCCGTCGCGCCCAGGAGGAGGCAGCGGTCGCCGCCGCCCGGGCCGCCTACCTCGTCGGGTTCGACGGCACCTCCAACCTCGCGGCTGGCGCCCGGTACGGGGTCCCGACGCTGGGCACCACCGCCCATGCCTTCGTGCTGCTGCATGACGACGAGCGCAGCGCCTTCGAGGCCCAGGTCAAGGCCTTCGGCCCCGAGACGGTCCTCCTGGTCGACACCTACGACACCGCCGGTGGCGTCGAGCTCGCCCTGGAGGTGGCGGGGAGCTCGCTGGGGGGCATCCGGATCGACTCCGGCGACCTCGCCGCGGCAGCCCGGGCCGCCCGCCGCCAGCTCGACGCCGCCGGGGCGACGGGTACCCGCATCGTGGTCTCCGGTGACCTCGACGAGCACCGGATCGCCGAGCTCGCCGACGCGCCGATCGACAGCTACGGGGTGGGGACCCGGTTGGTCACCGGCAGCGGTGCCCCGACGGCCGGGTTCGTCTACAAGCTGGTCGCCCGCGCTCCGGCCCCGGGAGCCCCGTGCGTCCCGGTCGCGAAGGCGGGTGGCCGCAAAGCGACGATCGGAGGGCGCAAGGCCGCTAGTCGCCGCCTGGTCGGCGGACGTGCGGCCGCCGAGGTGCTGCGGGCGTGGCAGCGGCGACCGGCCGCCGACGAGCGGCCGCTGCAGGTCCCCGTCCTGGTCGACGGCGAGCTGCTCCACGATCCTGATCTGGCCGAGATCCGCGCGCACCACCGGGCAGCACGGGCCGAGCTGCCCGACCACGCCCGGGACCTGCAGCCGGGTGAGCCCGCGTGGCGAACCGACGAGGAGGTCGACACATGATGTCAGCAGACCCCACCGCCACCGACCGCTACGACCCCACCACGGCCCTGGTGGTCGTCGACGTCCAGAACGACTTCGCTGACCCCGAGGGCGGCCTCTCCGTGACCGGCGGCGACGAGGTGGTCCCGGTCGTCAACCGCGAGATCGCGGCCGCTCGTGCAGCCGGCGCCCTGGTGGTCTACACCCAGGACTGGCACCCGCCCGAGACCCCGCACTTCGCCAAGGACGGCGGGGTGTGGCCGGTGCACTGCGTCCGCGACACCTGGGGCGCGGAGCTGCACCCCGACCTCGAGGTGGTGGACGGCGCCCCCATCGTGCGCAAAGGGGTCGACGGCGAGGACGGCTACTCCGGCTTCTCCGTGCGTGATCCGGTCAGCGGCGAGGAGTCGGCGACCGAGCTCGGCCGCCACCTCGCGCAGGCCGGGACCCGGCGCGTCGTGGTCGTCGGACTGGCGGGCGACGTGTGCGTCAAGGCCACGGCGCTGGACGCCCGAGAGCTCGGCTACGAGGTCGTCCTGCCCGAGGCCGCGACCCGCATGGTCGAGCTGGAGCCGGGCGACGGCGAGGCTGCGCTGCAGGAGTTGCGCGCGGCCGGCGTGGAGGTCCAGCCGGCCTGACC
>SLQK01000072.1 GCA_007131525.1 Nitriliruptoraceae bacterium
CGCTGCGCGCGGGGATCGGGGGTGCGGTCGCGGTCCGGTCGCGGGATGACGCGGCTGGCGACCGCCTCCAGGGCCGTGTGGAGCGTCCCGCCGCTGAGACGGAGGTTGACGGTCACGTAGCCGCGCACCGTCAACGGGGCGTCGTCGGGGAGGTGGTCGACCGTGAACCGCACCCCCAGGTCGTGGGGGACCGAGTCGAACCCGCAGCAGGTGACGACCTTCACGCCGGCATCGGCGGCCTCGGCGTCGTAGCGGTCGCGGACCCGGGACACGAAGGCCGGTTCACCGGTGATGTCGGCGTAGTGGGTGCCCTGCCGGAGACAGGCCGCCACCACCGGCTCGCCCAGCCGGGCGTAGGGCCCCACGGTGGTGGCCAGCACGCGGGTCCGTCCCGCCAGCTCGTCGAGGCTCGCGCGGTCGGTGACGTCCACCACCTCGATGTCCGGCGGGCGGGCACCGGCTGTATCGCCGAGCCCTGCGGCGAGGGCCGCGAGCCGGTCGGCGTCGCGCCCGGCGATGGCCCACCGCAGCTCACCGGACCGCCCGGCGAGGTGGGCGGCGGTGAGCCGGCCGGTGAAGCCGGTGGCGCCGAGCAGGACCAGGTCGTAGGGGCGGGCGTCGGCCACGGCAGGTCTCCGGGGGCTGTGGGTGGGGACGGACCGAACGGTAGGGCGTCCCGGGACCGCGCGGCTAGCGTGCCACGGCACCGAACCCGCCCACCCGTCGGAGGCGACGACCGTGGCCACCCCTCCCAGCACGACGGCGGCGCCGGCCTTCGGCACCGTGCCAGCGCCGACGATGGTCGTCGCCGAGGCCGTGGGTGGCAGCTTCGGCCCGCCACGGACCGAGCCCACGCAGCCGCTGGCGATCCACCCCTTCGCCCACGTCCTGCACTACGGCAGCGCCTGCTTCGAGGGGTTGAAGGCCCACCGGGGGACGGACGACGTGGTCCGGCTGTTCCGCCCCGACCGGCACGCCGCCCGACTCCGCCGGACGGCCAGCCTGCTCCACCTGCCGATCCCACCGCTGGCGCTGCTCGAGGACATGCTGGTGGCGGCCACGGTCGGCAACCTGGAGGTGGTCCCGCCCGTCCCCGGTGCCCTGTACCTGCGGCCCCTGCTGCTGGGCACCGACCCGAACATCGGCGCCGCGGCGACCCCGTCGGCGGACGCCCTGCTGGTCGTCCTCTCGTCCCCGGTCGGCGACTACTTCGCGGGCGGTGACCGCCCCCTGACCCTGGAGGTCGAGACCGAGGTGCCCCGCACCACGCCGGCCTTCGGGGAGGCGAAGGCGGGGGCGAACTACGTGCTGGCGCTGGGACCGACCCTGCAGGCACGGGCGGAGCACGGGGCCGACCAGGTGCTGTTCGCCCCCGGCGGCGACGTGCAGGAGACCGGCGCCGCGAACTTCCTGCTCATGGACCAGGACCGGATCGTGACGCGGCAGCTCGACGGCTCCTTCCTCCACGGGGTGACCCGCGACTCCGTGCTGACCCTCGCCCGGGACCTCGGGCTGGCGGTGGAGGAGCGACCCGTCTCCGTCGACGAGGTCTTGAGGTGGCCTGGCGAGGCAGCGCTCGCGGGCACCGCGGCCGTCCTCGCTGGGGTCGGGACCCTGATCCACGACGGCCGGCGGCACACGGTCGGCGACGGGCAGGTCGGGCCGGTGACCCGCCGGCTGCGCACCGCACTGCTGCAACTCCAGCGGGGCGAGGTGCCCGACCCCTACGGTTGGACGCGCCCGGTCACCGGCACGGACGGGCCCGCCTGAGCGACGGAGCCGGCCATGGCCACGCTGCTCATCATCCACCACACCCCCTCGCCAGCGCTGCAGGCGCTGCTGGAGGCGGTGGTCGACGGCGCCCGTACCGATGCGATCGAAGGGGTGGAGGTCCGGCTCGAGCCGGCGCTGACCTGCCCGGAGACCGCGGTGCTGGCGGCCGACGGGTACCTGCTCGGGACGCCGGCCAACCTCGGGTACATGTCCGGGGCGCTCAAGCATTTCTTCGACCGCATCTACTACCCGTGCCTGGAGGCGACCCGGCGGCGACCCTACGGGCTGTACGTGCACGGCAACGACGACCTGACGGGCGCGATCCGCTCGGTCCGGACCGCCACCACCGGACTGGACTGGCGGCCGGTCGCCGAGGTCCTAGAGTCGATCGGAACACCTGACCGCGGCACGCTGGACGCGGCCTGGGAGCTCGGAGCGACCGTCGCCGCCAGCCTCGCCACCCCGGAGTGAGGCGCGCAGGGCTGGCCGGACCCGCCGCCGGATCGGCACCGCGGCCGGGTTGTCTCAGTCCTGCGTGTGGAGCGCGGTCACCTCGGCGGTGAGCTCGGTGGCCGGTCCCTCCACGATCGTGTTCAGCCCGCGCCGGTCGAACAGGTCCCGGACCGGGAGGCGCCAGCCAGGATCACCGGTCAGCTGGGCGAGCTGCCGGCTGGAGAAGGCGAACACGAGCCGGCCGAGACCGGCGTTGGCGTGGGCGACGGCGCACATCGGGCAGTGCTCGCCGGAGGTGTAGACGGTGGCGCGGCGCCGCTCGTCGCCGTCCAGGGTGCGAGACGCCCAGCGGGCCAGCTTCAGCTCGGGGTGGGCGGTGACGTCCCGGTCGGTCACGACGCTGTTGCGCTCCTCGGCCAGCACCTGGCCCTCCCCGGAGACCAGGAGCGCGCCGAAGGGATGGTCACCGGCCTCGCGGGCCTCCCGTGCCAGTTCGATGGCGTGTCGCAGCAGCGCGAGGTCTCCGGGGGTCATGAGCCGCTCCCGAGGTCGTAGGTGACACCGGTCAGGTCCTGGGAGACCTGCCACACCGCGGCGGCCAACGCCGGGTCCTTGGCCCGCGCTGACCGGGAGGCAGGCGCAGGATAGCCGCGCTGCTCGCCGGGCCCGTCGGGGCCCCAGTAGGAGGCGCCGGGCAGCGCCGGCGCCGTCGCCGCGTACAGCTGCGGCAGCACGCCCTGGGACGCGGGCTGGGCGAACAGCAGGTTGCTCACCCGGGTCCCGAGCCCGTAGACCAGACCGCTGATCCCTCCCTGCATCGTCGGACCCGTGGTCTGCAGGGGGGTGTCGGCGTAGCCGGGATGGGCCCCGACCGCGGTCAGTCGGCTCCCGGCGAGCTCGGCGAGGCGCTGCAGCTCGAGCACGTGCAGGAGGTTGGCGAGCTTGGAGTTGGCGTAGGCGGTCCAGCGCTCGTACCGGCTGTGCTCCAGGTTCAGATCGTCGACCTTCAGCCGCGCGAGGCGGTGCATGCTGGACGAGACCACCACCACCCGCGGCTCCGCGGCGGCCTCGAGCAGCGGGAGCAACCGACCGACCAGGGCGAAGTGGCCGAGGTGGTTCACCCCCATGTGGAGCTCGAACCCGTCCACCGTCCGGCTGCGTGGGGCACCCATGATGCCGGCGTTGGTCATCACCACGTCGAGGTGGTCGTGCCGGGCGGCGAGCGTTGCCGCGGCCGCCTCGACCGTGGCCAGCTCGGTGAGGTCGACCGGCAGGTGCTCCATCGAGGCTGCCGGGCAGCGGTGGTGGATCCGGTCCATCACCGCCGCCGTGCGTTCGGTGGAACGGGTCGCCAGCACGACGTGCGCACCCCGGGTCGCCAGGGCCACCGCCGCGGCTTCACCGAGCCCCGAGGTCGCCCCCGTGATGAGGACCGTCCGCCCGTGCTGGTCGGGGAGATCGTCGGCTGTCCATGGCACTGTCGAGGCTCCTGTCCGCGTCCGGCCGGATGGTGCGCCAGGGACACGCTAGGCCGTCACGGGCGCAGGTGAGGGGCCATCCGTCCCTGGTCGGTGGGCCGCTAGGGTGCCGCCAACCGGTCCTGGGAGGATGAGGTGCGCATGAACCCGGTCTACTCGACGGCGATCGGTGCCAGCCTGTCGATGTTCTCGCTGCTGCGCTGGAACATCCGTGTGACGGGCGCGGAGTACGTGCCGCGGGTGGGGCCGGCGGTGCTCGCCACCAACCACGTCAGCTACCTCGACTTCGTCTTCGCCGGGTACGGCGCGCGCCAGCAGGGCCGTCGGGTTCGGTTCGTCGCCAAGGCCGAGGTCTTCGATCACAACGTCACCGGCCCGTTGATGCGCCAGATGCGACACATCCGTGTCGAGCGCGGTGGTGACACCGAGGCCACCCTGCGCGAGGTCGCGCGGGCGCTGGCCGGTGGGGATGTGGTCGGCATGTTCCCCGAGGGCACCATCTCGCGCTCCTTCGTGC
>SLQK01000065.1 GCA_007131525.1 Nitriliruptoraceae bacterium
CCGGCTCGGCGCGCCCAGCGGTGGCCGGCGAGGGTAGCGGGCAGCCTCCGGGCGCCGAGGTGGCCGCGACCGCGACGCCCCGGCCCCCGGCCCCGGCCACCGGCCACCGCTCACCCGCTCACCGGCCCCCCCGACCCCGGATCGCAACCAAACGACCACGACACGGTCACATCGTTGCGATCCCAGCCCTCACCCCCACCGCGACGCGACGGCCACCGGCCCTCGGACGCCGGCCATGACGCGCGCGGGCTCGGCGCTGCGCGGTCAGAGCTCGGCGAACAGTCCCTCGACGAACAGCTGGGGGTCGAAGGGGGCGAGGTCGTCGATCTCCTCGCCGAGACCGACGAGCTTGACCGGGATGCCGAGCTCCCGCTGCACGGCCACCACGATGCCGCCCTTCGACGACCCGTCGAGCTTCGTCAGCGCGATACCGGTGACATCGACGGCCTCGAGGAAGGCCTGGGCCTGAGCGATGCCGTTCTGGCCCGTCGTGGCGTCCAGGACCAGCAAGGTCTCCTCCAACGGCCCGGCCTGCTTCTCCAGCACCCGCTTGACCTTGCCGAGCTCGTCCATCAGCTGCCGCTTGTTGTGCAGGCGACCGGCGGTGTCCACGATCAGCAGGTCGCTGCCGCGCGACACGGCCGCGTCGTAGGACTCGTAGGCGACCGATGCCGGATCAGCGCCCTCGTCCTTGCGGATCAGCGCAGCGCCGGTTCGCTCGGCCCAGATACCCAGCTGCTCCGCTGCCGCCGCGCGGAAGGTGTCGGCGGCCGCCAGCGTGACGCTGCGCCCCTCGCGCTGCTCCACCGCCGCCAGCTTGCCGATGGTGGTGGTCTTCCCGGTGCCGTTCACGCCGGTCACCAGCCACACCGTCGGGCCTTGGTCGCTGGCGCGCGCGAGCTCCCGGTCAGCGGTCCCGAGCGCACCCCGCAGCTCCTGCTTGAGCAGCGCGAGCACGGCCTCACCGCTGGTGGCGCCTTCCTCGCGAGCGCGGCGACGCAGCTCCTCGACGAGCTCCATCGTGGCCGTGACGCCGACATCCGCCGTGATCAGCGCCTCCTCCAGGCCCTCCCAGGCCTCCTCGGTGACCCCGCCACCGAACAGCTCGACCACCGAGACGCCGAGGACGTTGCGGGTCCGGGTCAGCCGCTGACGGAACCGCTCACGCAGCGTCAGCGGCTCCGGCTCGACCTCGACCGGGACCGCAGGCTCGACGACCTCAGGCTCGACGACCTCAGGCTCGACGAGCTCGTCCTCGAGCAGCTCAGCCGGGGTATCCGGCACGGTCGGCAGCTCGAGCTCGTCGGTGACCGGCCCCGCACCCCGGTCATCCTCCGGGCGGTCGGTGTCGGGCTCACGGTCGAGCACCGCGGTCCCGGTCCCACCGCGGTCGTCATCACCGGCGGGACGGTCACCGTCGTCGCCCCGGGGCCGTCGGGCACGGCGGGCGACCACGGCGCCACCGCCACCGAGCAGCAGCACGCCGAGGACCACCACGACGACCGGGTCGACATCGAGGATGCCGGCGGCCGCCAGCGCGGTGAGCAGCAACGGAACGAGCGTCATCGTGACCTCCTCGGTGGTGCCCGAACGATCGAGCGATCAGGCAGTCAGCCGGCAAGCAGTCAAGCGGTCAGGTGGGTGGGTCGGTGGAGAGGTGGGCCGGCTCGCCGCGGTCACGCGGGGGTGGCGGCGTCCTCGAGCACGGCCTCGGTCGGCGCATCGCTGGCACGGGTCTCCAGCGAGGCTGCCGGCGGCCCGGTGCCACGCAGCCGCTCGGCCACGACCTTCGTCACGGCATCGGGGCCCATCGTGATCCCGTAGAGCAGGTCGGCGATCTCCATCGAGCGCTTCTGGTGGGTCACCATGATGATCTGCGCGTGCCCGCGGAAGGACCGGATCACCTTGAGCAGGCGCTGGAGGTTGACGTCGTCGAGGGCGGCGTCGACCTCGTCGAGCACGTAGAACGGCGAGGGCCTGGCCCGGAAGATCGCGAACACGAAGGCGAGCACGGTCAACGACCGCTCCCCGCCCGACAGCAGCGACAGCCGGGTGACCTTCTTGCCCGGAGGCCGCGCCTCCACCTCGATGCCCGTGGTCAGCAGGTCCTCCGGGTCGGTCAGGACCAGCCGCCCGCGGCCGCCGGGGAACACCGTGGCGAAGGTCAGCTCGAACTCCCGAGCGACGTCGTCGAAGGCGGCCCGGAACACCTCCCGGATGCGATCGTCGACCGCGACGACCACCTCCTGCAGGTCCCGCTTCGACCGGCGGAGATCGTCGAGCTGGTCCGAGAGGAAGGCGTGCCGCTCCTCGAGGGCCTTGAACTCCTCCAGCGCCAGCGGGTTGACGCGCCCCAGCAGCCCGACCTTGCGGACCAGCACGTCCTCCCGCGCGGTCAGCGCCTCGAGATCGGCATCGATGGCGTCGGGATGCTCGGCCCTGAGCTCCTCCGGCCCCAGCGACAGCTCGCCACGGACGCGGGCGACGAGGTGGTCGAGCCGGGTGGTCACGTCGTGGCGCCGCAGGTCGGCGGCGTGGCGGCGCTCGGTGAGCTTGGCCAGCTCCGCCTGGACCTCGCCGGCCGTGGCACGTTCGGCGGTCAGGGATGCCACGACCTCCCTGACCTCGGCCTGGAGCCGATCACGCTCCTCGGCCGCCGTGGCCGTGGAGACCTCGATGCGGGCCAGGGCGGCGCGGGCGAGGATCGCCAGCTCCCCGCACCGCTCGATGCCCTGGCGGCGCAGCTCGCGGCGCCGCGCGGCCTCGGCCAGGGCGGCCTCCACCTCGTCGGCTTCCCGGCGGAGCGCCGTCGCCCGCTCCTCGAGGTGGCGGACCTGCTCGGAGGTCCGCTCGAGGGTGAGCCGGGCATCGAGCTCCCGCTCCCGAGCGACCTCGACCGCCTCGTCCAGCTGCGCGGCGGTCTCGTCCGGGCCGGTCTCGGGTTCCTCCTCGACGATGTCGGGGCCCCGTGAGTTCAGCTCCGACAGGGCAGTGCGGTCCCGCTCGAGGACCTGCTCCAGCTCGTCGTGCTGGGCGGCGACGACGCCGCGCTGGTCAGCCAGGGACCGCAGCTCGCGGTTGAGCCGTGCCAGCCGCTCGGCAGCACCGGTGATGCGGGCATCGGACTCGTTGATGCGGTCGGTGGCCTCGGCCAGCACGGCCTCAGCGGCCGCGAGCTCCGCGGCGGCCCGGTCGCGCTCGGCGGCGACGGCCGCCAGCCGGGTGGTCAGGTCGAGCGCGGCGGCCTCGGCCTCGTCCGCGGCGGTCGCCGTCACCACCGAGGAGCGCTCGGGCGAGCCGGCGGCGCGGTAGCCGGCCGGTCCTGCCACGTCGCCCGCGGGCGTCACGAAGGTGAGCTCAGGGTCACGTCCGTGGAGCAGGACGGCCGTGCTCCAGTCCGGCACGAGGTAGGTCCCGGTCAGCACCCGCTGCAGCGCGGCGACGACCTGCGCGCTGGCCGGCGTGCTGTCGGCGGGCGCCAGCACCTGGGTGATCGGTCGGGCACGGCCGGCGGCCAACCGCTCGGCGACGCCCTCCTCGACGGTGGGCGGGGCCGGCACACCGGCGCGAGCGACCAGGACCACGGCCTGCCCGGCCTCGGTGTCGCGGAGCCAGGCCACCGCCCGGCGTGCGTGCTCCTGGGTCCGGACCACGACGGCCTCGCCGACCTGACCCAGTGCCGCCGCGACCGCGACCTCGTCCCCCTCGACGCGCACATGGTCCGCCACCGGTCCCAGCACCCCGTCCAGCTCCGCGTCGAGCAGGGCGGCGGTGCCGCCGTCGGCCTCGGCCAGGGCCGCCCGGAGCGCCTCGGCACGGGCCAGCTTCGAACTGCGGGCGGCATCCAGCTCACGGGCCTCGGCCGTCAGCCCCTCGACCCGCTCCCGGTGCTCGGCGACCGACGCCTCCGCCGACTCCAGCGCGGTGGTCAGGGCCACCTCGTCGGTGTCGAGGGTGCGGATCTCGCCCTCGACCTTGGCGACCTCCTGGGCCGCCTCGGCGATCCGGGCATCGAGCCCGTCGAGGGTGGCGGCGACGCGACCGAGCTCCGAGCCGGCGCCGGCGATCGACCCTCTGAGCGCCGAGACCTCCCCCTCCCAGCGCAGCACCCGCTCCCGGGCCTCGGCCCGGCGGCGCTGCTCGGCCTGGCGGGCCTGCTCGTGAGCACGCCGCGCCTGCTCGGCGTCGCGTCGCGCGGCCTGCGCCTCGGCGTGGGCG
>SLQK01000350.1 GCA_007131525.1 Nitriliruptoraceae bacterium
AGGCCCGCCTGTCGCGCCGCGGAGAGGACCGCGTCCACCTCGGTGCGGCTGACGCGGGCGCACAGCTCCGGGTAGCGGTCGGTCGTGACCACCTTCCAGTCGGGCCGGTACTGCCCCATCACGTTGAGGAACGTGTCGACGGACAGCTCGGCGAGCCAGCGCACGATCGCCTCGCTCTCCGCACCGAGCCCGGGCATGACCAGGTGGCGCACGACCAGCCCGCGGCGCGCGATCCCATGCTGGTCGACGACCAGGTCACCGACCTGCGCATGCATCGCCGCCACCGCCTGGCGGGCCACCTCGCCGTAGTCAGCGACGCCGAGGTAGCGGTGGGTGAGCTGCGGGTCGAACAGCTTGATGTCGGGCATGTAGACATCGACGACGCCGTCCAGCAACGAGAGGCTGTCGAGGGCGTCGTAGGCGGAGGTGTTGTAGACCAGCGGGAGGGTGAGGCCGGCCTCGACGGCGATCGGCAGTGCCTCGAGCACCTGCGGTACGACGTGCTCGGGGGTGACGAGGTTGATGTTGTGACAGCCCTCGGCCTGCAGCGCCAGCATCACGGAGGCGAGCTCGCCCGGTGAGAGCTCCGGCCCGGCCGCCCGTTGGCTGATGTCGGCGTTCTGGCAGAACACGCACCGCAGGTTGCAGCCGGAGAAGAACACCGTGCCGGACCCGCGCCAGCCACGCAGCACCTCCTCCTCGCCGAGGTGCGGGAAGGCGCTGACGACGTGGGCGTACCGGCCGATGCGGCAGGCACCGACCTGGTCGGCGAGCCGGTCGACACCCTTGCAGGTCCGCGGGCAGACCCGGCAGGGGGCCAGCAGGTCCTGGGCCGCCTCGGCGCGCAGCCGCAGCTCACCCGCCTCGTGCAGGCGGAGGTAGCCGGGCGGCGCGGGGTCGACGACGAACCGGCCATCGCCTCCGATGGCCCGGGGCAGACGCGCCACCTCGGTGCTCATGGCCGCCCCCTCACGGTCGCCGGAGCGACCGTCACCCGACGTCGCCGCTGGCCCCGGTCGCCGGCAGGACCCTCGAAGATGCCGGGCAGCCGGGTCCCGCAGGCCAGGCAGCACCCCCGCTCGTCGAGGTGGTAGCCGACGAGGCGGTAGCCGTCGCGGACGATCACGGCCGTCCCGCAGCCCGGGCAGGTGGTCGCAGCACCGTCGGGATCGCGCACGTTGCCGGTGTAGACGAAGCGCAGCCCGCAGGCCAGCGCGATCCGGCGGGCCCGGCGCAGGGTCGTCGGCGGCGTCGGCGCGACGTCGGTCATCCGGTGCGCGGGGTGGAAGGCGGTCAGGTGCAGCGGCACGTCCGCTCCGAGCTCGCTCGCGATCCAACCGGCGAGCTCGGCCACCTCGGCATCGCTGTCGTTGTGCCCGGGGATCAGCAGGGTGGTGACCTCGAGCCAGACGTCGGTCTCGTGGGCGACGTAGCGCAGCGTGTCGAGCACCGGCTCGAGCCGCGCCCCGCACAGCTGGCGGTAGAAGGCGGAGGTGAACGCCTTCAGGTCGATGTTGGCGGCGTCCATCGCCGCGTAGAACTGCCGGCGCGGCTCGGGTTCGACGAACCCGGCGGTGACCGCGACGGTGCGGATGCCGCGCTCGCGGCAGGCGGCAGCGACGTCGACGGCGTACTCGTGGAAGATGACGGGGTCGTTGTAGGTGACGGCGACGCTGGCGCACCCGAGGGCCTCGGCGGTCGCCGCGATGTCGGCGGGCGCCGCCTCCTCGGTGAGGGTGTCGATCTCGCGGGAGGTGGACAGCTCCCAGTTCTGGCAGAACCGGCAGGAGAGGTTGCAGCCGGCCGTGCCGAAGGACAGCACCGAGGAGCCGGGCAGCAGGTGGTGGAGGGGCTTCTTCTCGATCGGGTCGACACAGAAGCCGCTGGCGCGTCCGTAGGTGGTCAGGACCAGCCGGTCCCCGTGCCTGGCGCGGACGAAGCAGCGACCGCGCTGCCCGTCCTGCAACCGGCAGCGGTGCGGACACAGGTCGCACTGCAGGCGTCCGTCGTCGAGCTGGTGCCAGAACCGGGCGGTGAGCGGCATGGCGGCCCCTCGCAGGTCGGCGGATCCCTCCACCTCAAGGTGGAGCGAGGCCCGGCGGACGGCGAGGGTCGGAGGTCTCGTCCGGCCGTGACCGTTCGCCCCACCGGCCGCTGGCGGTCCCCACGGCGCTGCCGCCATGCTCGACCACATGGACACCGAGATCACCCACGCCACGCACCGGGGCGAGCCGCTCGGGGTGCTCACCCTCAACCTGTGGGGCACCAACGGGCCGGTGCGCGAACGGCTCGCTGCGCTGATCCGTTACCTGGACGCCACGAGACCCGACGTGGTCGCGTTGCAGGAGGTCCGGTTCCTCGACGGGCGCCCGCAGAGCGAGATCATCGCCGAAGCGTGCGGGTACCCAGCGCACCACTACGACCGCAGCTGGGGTCGCGGCGAGGAGGAGGAGGGGCTCGCCGTGCTGTCCCATCACGCACTGCGCGCGCTGCCGTCGATCCCCCTACCGGGGCAGGACAAGGACGTGCCGCGCCAACTGCAACGCGTCGAGGTGGAGGTCACGGGCCGGCTACTGCTGCTGGCCAACACCCATCTCGCGTTCCGGCGGCGCCATGGTCGGCTGCGGCTGCGCCAGGTACGTCGCATCCTCGAGGTCCTGCCGCCCGACAGCGACGGCGCGAACGACTCTCGGCTCCGGCAGGGCCGGCCGGCGTCCCACCCGACCGTGCTGGTCGGTGATCTCAACGCCGCACCGCGCAGCCGGGCCGTGCGGCGTCTGCTCGCCGCCCCGCCGCGGGGCGCCGGGCTCCGTGACGCCCAGGCCGCGGTCCCCGGTCGGCCCCGGGCGACCTTCTCCTTCGCCAACCCCTTCGCGAACCAGCCCTGGCTGCTCGGGCGACGGATCGACCATGTGCTCGTCAGCCCTGAGCCGCGGGTCCTCGCGGCCCGACGGCTGCTGACCGGCACACAGGGCCCGGTGGTCTCGGACCACTACGGTGTCCGGGTCGAGCTGCTGGTGCCAGCCTCGGCGGAGTGATCCGTCACTCGTTGACGGATCCGCGGCATACTGCGCCATGCAGGAGACCGAGCCAACGACACCGCCACCGGGTTCCCGCCCCGAGCGGGGCCCTCTACTGCGCAGCCTGCGGGCGCGGCCCGAGGACGTCGTCGATGTGTTCGTCTACGTCGTGGTGCTGAACCTGACGATCGAGTACCTGCCGGCGGTGCTCAGCGAGAGCTTCACCCTGTCGTTGCTGACCGCGGTCCTGCTCAAGGTCGCGCTCGAGGTGGTCCTCATCGTCAAGAAGCAGGTCGTCACGCGGTTCCAGGCCGCGACGAGCGTCCGCGTGAAGGTGACCGCCGGCCTGCTGCTGTGGCTCACCGTCGCCGGGAGCAAGTTCGTGGTCCTCGGGCTGGTGAACCTCGTGTTCGGCGACGCGGTCAGCCTCGGCGGCTTCGTCTCCGTCACCCTGCTCGTCGTCGCCCTGCTGGCGTCACGTTCGGCGGTGCGTCGCCTCCTGGGCGTCGGCCAGGACCTGTCCTGACGACGCAGCCGTCCCGCTGGTCGGGCATGCTCGCGCCATGACCGGATCCACGGACGATCCCCTGGCCGCCGCCATCGCACGTCGGGGTGTGGCGATCCTCGACGGCGGGTTGGCTACCACCCTGGCGGCACGGGGTGCCGATCTGTCCGGTGCCCTCTGGTCCGCACGCGTCCTCCGTGAGCACCCTGACCTGGTGCGGGAGGCCCATGCCGCCTTCTTGCGGGCCGGGGCGGATGTCATCATCACGGCCAGCTACCAGGCCAGCTTCGACGGCTTCCAGCGGGCAGGCGTCAGCGAGCAGGAGACGGTCGCCCTGCTGCATCGCAGTGTCGAGCTGGCTCGCGAGGCAGCGGCCCTCGCGCAGCGTCCCGACGCGATCGTCGCGGCATCGGTCGGACCCTACGGTGCTTCCCTGGCTGACGGCTCCGAGTACCGCGGCGACTACGGCGTGACGCGCACGGACCTCGAGCGGTTCCACCGGCGTCGACTGGAGGTCCTGACCGCTGCCGAGCCGGACCTGCTCGCCATCGAGACCCTGCCGTCGTCGCTCGAGCTGGACGCGCTCCTCGAGCTGCTCGCCGAGGGAGCCGGGCCACCGGCCTGGGTCACCTTCTCCTGCCGGGACTCGGCCCGGATCGGTGACGGCACGCCCTTCGCCGAGGTAGCGG
>SLQK01000345.1 GCA_007131525.1 Nitriliruptoraceae bacterium
TCCGGGCGCGCGGCCGCCGGGACCGCGAGCCTCGCGGCGATCCAGCCGTCCCGCTCGCGGACCTCCTCCACCTCGGCGCCTGCGGCCGCGAGGCTCGCCAGCACCTCGTCGGCCCGCTCGGTGGTGATGCCGCTGACGATCAGGACACCTCGACAGGCGGTCACGAGCTCCCCCGCCAGCGCCGTGACCACGTCGCTGAGCAGGTTCGCGACCACCACGTCCGCAGGGGCGTGGAGAGCCGCCACGGACCCGGTCGTCGCGGCCACCTCGACGTTGTTGCGGCGGGCGTTGTGCCTGGTGACCGTCACGGCGTCGGGGTCGACGTCGACCGCCTGCGCCCGGGCACCGCGGGCGGCGGCAGCGATCGCCAGGATCCCGCTCCCGCAGCCGATGTCGGCGACGGTGCGATCCGCCAGCTCCCCGGCCAGGTCGAGCTCGTCGAGCAGCTCCAGGCAGAGCGCCGTGGTGGCATGGTGGCCGGTGCCGAAGGCCTGGCCCGGGTCGAGGACCAGCGTCAGCTCCTCCGCGCTGGCCGGTCGGTGCTCGTCAGCCAACCAGCTGGGCACCACGACGGTCCTGCCGGCGCGGATCGGGGCGATGGTCGCCTTCCAGGCCGCCTGCCAGTCATGGTCCGCCTCACGGCTCCAGACCACCCCGTCGGCCGAGAGCTCGGGCACGACGGCTGCCACATCGCCAGGTGCCGGCGCCGGATCCGTGAACCACGCCACGGTGGATCCCGGCTGCTCCCACACGCCGAGGGCTCCGTGCGCCCACAGGTGCGCGGCGACGATCTCCCGACGATCGGATCGGACCGGCACCTCGACCCGGTGCAGTTGCTCGGCCACGTGGCCTCCCGGTGCACCGTCTGCGAACATGGTGCGACCCCGTGCGACGGGGGGACACACGGGGCCGCGGCAGCCCGTGGGCTGCTCCGACAGCGTAGCTCCGGCCTCACCACCCTGTCCACCCGACCTCCAGGGCTACCCTGCGCCGTTGCCGCGGCCCGTTGTTCGGGCCGCTGACCTGCACCGACGATCGTCGAGCCCACCGTGCCCGAAGCCGCAACCGACGCCGCTGCCGCGCCGGGTACCGCCATCTCGATCCGTGGTCTGACCAAGCGCTACGACCGCCTGGTCGCGGTCGACGAGCTCGATCTGGAGGTGGCGATCGGGGAGACCCTCGCCCTGCTGGGACCCAACGGCGCCGGCAAGACCACCACGGTCGAGTGCTGCATGGGCTACCGCGTCCCCGACGAGGGGACGGTCCGGGTGCTCGGGCACGACCCGCGGCGCGATCGTGCCGCCCTGGCACCGCGCACCGGGTTGATGCTGCAGGAGGGTGGTGTCTACCCCCACGCCTACCCGGAGGAGGTGCTGCGGCTGTTCGCGGCCTTCTACCGCGCACCGTTGGACCCCGAGGCGCTGCTGGAGCGGGTGGGGCTGACCGGCTCGCGACGGACCCGGTTCCGGGACCTCTCCGGCGGGCAGCAGCAGCGGCTCTCCCTGGCACTCGCGCTGATCGGCCGGCCCGAGATCGTCTACCTCGACGAACCCACCACCGGCCTGGATGTGGCCGCTCGGCGCAGCACCTGGGAGCTGATCGAGGAGCTGCAGGCCGACGGTGTCACCGTCGTGCTCACCACGCACCTGCTGGATGAGGCCGAGCAGCTCGCCGACCGGGTGGCGATCATCGACCACGGCCGCCTCATCGCCCAGGGCACCCCGTCGGAGCTCACCCGCGCCGAGCACCCCCGCGTCACCTTCACGGCCCGACCCGGCCTGGAGCTCGCGTCGCTGTCGGCGGCGCTCGCCGCACCGGTCACCGAGCCGAGCGCCGGGCGGTACCTGGTCGACGCGGACAACGAACCCGAGCTGCTCGTGCGTCTGTCCCGCTGGCTGGCCGAGCGCGACGAGCGCATCGAAGGCCTGCACACCGGTACCTCCAGCCTGGAGGACGTGTTCCTGCGCCTGACCTCCGAGGACGCCGAGGTGGTGCCGTGAGCCGCCCTGCCGCCGACACCGAGGTGCCACGCACCACCCCGGTCGTGCGTGCGACCCTCGCCCAGGCGGTGATGGAGCTCCGGCTGCTGGTGCGCTCGGGGGAGAGCCTGCTGGTCACCCTCGGGATCCCCCTCGGCGTGCTGGTGTTCTTCTCCGTGGTCGACGTCCTCCCCACGGGCGACGAGGCGCCGGTGACCTTCCTGGTGCCCGGCGTGCTGGCGATCTCGGTGGTCGCCACCGGCCTCGTGGCGGTCGCGATCCAGACGGCCTTCGAACGCAAGTACGCCGTGCTGAAGCGTCTGGGCGGGACGCCCCTGACCCGGGGTGCCTTCCTGGTCGCCAAGGGGTTGTCGGTGGCGGCGTTGCTGCTGGTCCAGACGGGACTGGTGGTCCTCGTGGCCGTCGTCGGGCTCGGCTGGCGGCCCGGTGGCGGCGTGCTGCTCGCGCCGCTGCTGGTCCTGCTCGGCGCGCTGACCGCCACCGCGCTGGGGCTGCTCCTGGCCGGGACGCTCAGGGCCGAGGCGACGCTGGCGGCCTCCAACGGGCTGTTCCTGGTGCTGCTGGTGATCAGCGGGGTCACCTTCGAGGCGGAGGCGCTCCCGGACCTGCTGGCGGCCCTCGGTGCGCTGCTGCCGATGGGGGCGCTCCGCACCGCGCTGGACGTGGCCCTGTCGGGGGAGGGCCTGGCGGTGCAGCCGACCCTGGTGCTGGTGGGGTGGGGGCTGGCGGCGATCGTGGTCGGGAGCCGGCGGTTCCGCTGGGAGCCGTAAGGCCCTACTCGAGGCTCGATGGCGCCGCCAGTAGGGCCGTCAGTTGGGTACCGACAGGTCCGAAGGGATAGTCTGCGCCCACCAGGTGGGCCACCCAAGGCCCGTCGTGCCTCACCGCCGGGCCCAGCGCTCCACCGGGACGCACTGGTCACGCGGCGGAGGCGTGAGCACCCCGTCGTGGCGGACAGCAACGCCGCGAGCGAGTACGGCAGCCGTAGGGCGCCGGAGACGGCGCCCGACCGACCAGGAGACGACACGTTGCGCGAGCACCCTCCCGCGCGTCGCAGCCGCCGGACCCCCCTCCTCGTCGGGGTCCTCGGGATGGCCGCGGTGGTCCTGGCCGCCTGCGGGGACGCCGAGCAGAACGCGCTCGATCCCGCCGGGCCCTACGCCCAGGCCCCACACGACCTGATCATCCCCGTGTTCTGGGTCGCCCTGGCGGTGTTCGTCTTCGTGCAGGGACTGATCATCGTGTCCGTGATCAGGTTCCGCACCCGCAAGGACGACGACGGCTCGCTGCCCAAGCAGATCCACGGCAACACCCGCGCGGAGATCGTCTGGACGGTGATCCCCGCCGTGATCCTCGCCGTCATCGCGGTGCCGACGGTCCAGGGCATCTTCGAGGTGATGGACGAGCCGGAGGACTACCTCACCGTCGAGGTCATCGGCCACCGCTGGTGGTTCGAGTACTACTACCCCGACTACGACATCTACACCGCGAACGAGTTCGCTATCCCGGTCGGTCGCCCCGTCCGGTTGGAGATGACCGCCGCGGACCTGGCGCGGTCCCCGGACCTCGGCGTGATCCACTCCTTCTGGGTCCCGCGGCTGGCGGGCAAGCAGGACCTGATCCCCGGCCAGACCACCTTCCTCAACATCCAGGCCGACGAGCCCGGCCGCTACCTCGGCCAGTGCGCTGAGTACTGCGGTCTGAGCCACGTCAACATGCGGATCCGGGTGGAGGCCTACGAGGAGGCGGAGTTCGAGGCGTGGGTCGAGCAGCAGACCACCCCGGCCGCCATCCCGGCTGACGGCACCCTGGAGGCTCAGGGGCGGGAGCTCTTCCTCGAGCTCGGCGACGGCCGCCTGGCCTGCGCCTCCTGTCACCAGGTGTGGGAGGACGGCCCGCGGAACCCGGGTCAGGGGCCCGACCTCACCCACCTCATGAGCCGGCTCGAGTTCGCGGGCGCCATCCACGACATGACGGAGGAGAACCTCCGGGAGTGGCTGCGCGACCCGAACTCGATGAAGCCGATGCAGTACGAGATCAACGGGCTCGGGATGCCCAACCTCGACCTGACCGACGACGAGCTCGACGCGCTGGTCGCGTACATGCTCAGCCTCGACTGACCCACGCACCACGACGCCGGGGCCCGCCACCCCGGTAGCGAGGAGACACGCCGATGTCGAGCACCACCACCGAGCA
>SLQK01000198.1 GCA_007131525.1 Nitriliruptoraceae bacterium
CTCGGCATCCTCACCGCGCTGGCCTACGGCGAGCTCGACCTCACCCAGGCCATCTTCGAGTCGGTGTCGGTCGGCTCCAACATCGGGGTGTCGATCGGGGTGGTGAACCCCGGGATGCCCGACGGGCTCACGCTGGTCTACATCCTGCAGATGTGGGTGGGGCGGCTGGAGTTCGTCGCCGCCTTCGCGCTGCTCGGCTACCTCTTCTCCCTGGCACGCGGGCGGGCACGGGCATGAGCGAGCCCCGCCCCGCCCGCCGGCGGCCGCCGACACGGTGGCTGCTGCTCGGTGCGGCGGCCGTCCTGGCCGTGCTGGTCGTCGGCGTGGTCTGGCTCGAGGCACGGCATCCGCAGCTCGATCCCTCGGGCAACGCCGTCCAGGGGGTCCCGCCCCTCGCTCTGGACGACGAGCCGACCTGCCGCCGGTTCGTGGACGAGGCACCGATCGAGGAGATCCGGGAGCGGCTGGCGTCCGCGGCGGCGGTCGAGCGCATCGAGGAGGGGTTCCCGGCGGGCGGCCGGGTCAGCTCGACCCAGGTGTTCCTGTGCCCGAGCGCCTACGACGGCAAACAGGTGACCTACGTCGGTGAGGTCGTCGGCGAGGTGCTGCCGCGGCGCGGGGGCGCGTGGGCCCAGGTCAACGACGACGACTACGCGCTGGTCACCGGCCCGGTCGTCGGCCACCGGGAGCGGTCCGGCTTCAACACCGGGCTGTCGGTGTGGCTCGAGGGCGACCTCGCGGAGCGCATCGAGGCCCCCGGACGTCCGGCCCTGCGCGGGGACGTGGTGCTGCTGCGCGGCACGATCCTCCGGGCCGACCCCGACGACGGGGGCGGCATCACGCTCCGCGCGACCGAGCTCGAGACCCTGGCCGGTCCGCTCGAGCTCGAGCCGCCCCTGCACACACTCCAGGTCGTCGTGGCCGTGGTGCTGACGCTGCTGGCCATCGGCGCGAGCCTGTGGGCCTGGGAGGTCCGGCGGCGGTGAGCCTCACCGCTTGTCGGTGAGCCCCGCCTCCTGGGAGGAGGGGCACAGCGGCTCGATCACGCAGTCCTCGCACCGGGGTCGACGGGCCAGGCAGGTCCGTCGCCCGTGGTGGATCAGCAGATCGGACACCTCCAACCACCGCTCGCGGGGGAACAGACGGACCAGGTCGCGCTCGATGCGCGTCGGATCCTGCTCGCGGGTGAACCGCAACCGCCTCGCAAGCCGCGCCACGTGGGTGTCGACGACGACGCCCTCGTGCCGACCGAAACCGTTGGAGAGCACCACGTTGGCGGTCTTGCGGGCCACCCCGGGCAGGGTCAGCAGCTCGGCCATGCTGCCCGGCACCTCACCGCCGTGACGCTCGAGGACCAGGGCCGCGGCCGTCTTGAGGTTGCGCGCCTTCTGCCGGAACAACCCGAGCGAGCCGATCAGCTGCTCGATCCGCTCCACCGGCGCTGCGGCGACCGCTGCCGGGCCCGGCAGCTCGCGGAACAGCACCGCCGTGACCTCGTTCACCTTCACGTCGGTCGACTGCGCCGACAGCATCGTCGCCACCAACAGCTCCCAGCGGTCGGAGAAGTCGAGGGCGATGGTGGCGTCGGGCAGCTCCTCGGCGAGGAGGTCCAGGATCACCGGCGCGCGGAGCGTCTTCCCGCGCGCACGCGTCATCCCCGCCGGCAGGACCGCCGCGTCATCGCCGACCGGCACCGCTTCCGCCACCGCCCGCCCTCCTGGCTCCGGCCCGGCACGGTACCGGCGAGCCCGCTCGCCTCACTGCGGCGGCTCGACGGGCAGGGTGACGGTGAAGGTGCTGCCCTCCCCGAGCAGGCTGTCGACCCGGATGCTGCCCCCGTGCCGCTCGACGGCGTGCCGGACGATGGACAACCCGAGGCCCGTCCCACCCGTCTCGCGGGACCGGGCGGTGTCGACCCGGTAGAACCGCTCGAAGATGCGCTGGAGGTCCTGGCGGGGGATGCCGATGCCCGTGTCGGTGACCTCGAGGACCTGCCGCCCGTCGCGGGGGGTCAGCGACACCCTGACCTGCCCGCCGGCGCGGTTGTACTGCACGGCGTTGCTGATCAGGTTCTTGGCGATCACGTCGAGGTCACCGGGGACCCCGGCCACGACCGCATGGTCGGGCGCGTCGAGCTCGAGGCTCACGCCCATCCCTTCGGCCTTGGGGACCAGCTCGGCGATGGTCGCCCGGACGACCTCGGCGAGGTCGACGGGGCTGCGCTCCAGCGGTCCGCGCTCCTCCAGGCGCCGCAGGTCCAGCAGGTCGTGCAACAGCCGCGCCAGCCGTTCGGCCTCGACGCCGAGCCGGGACACCAGTCTGGCCGTGCGCTCCGGATCGTCGCGCACCGTCACCGCCAGGGCCTCGGACAGGGTCTGGATGCTGGTCACGGGCGTCTTCAGCTCGTGGGAGGCGTTGACGACGAAGTTGCGGCGCAGCTCCTCGACCCGACGTTCCCGGGTCCGATCGGTGATGACCACCAGGGTCTCCTCCCCCACCTGCGACACCGTGGCCCTGAGCTCGCGGCCGGTGTGCTCCACGTCGATGCTCACGGGCTCGTCGCTGCCACGGGCCGCCCGGACCGCATCCGCGATGCCGGGGCTGCCGACGGTCTGGAGCACCGTGGCCGGCCCGATGTCGATGGGGATGGCCAGCAAGGAGCGGGCGGCGTCGTTGGTGGCCAGCAAGCGGGCATCGCGATCGAACAGCAGGGCCGGCTGCACCAAAGAGTCGACGAGTTCGCGCCGCCAGGGGCGCTCACGGTCCAGCCGAGCTCCCCTGCGCAGGTAGGACCCGAGCAGCGTCCGAAGCGCCGCCCCGAGGTCACGCCACGGTGCCGAGCCGGTCACGACCAGCGGCTCCGGATCCGTCGTGGCGAGCCAGGAGTTCACCTGCTGGGCGAGCCGTCGGACCCGCCGGCGCTCGGCGAGCTCAGCGGCCGTGCTGGCGACGGCGACCACGACGGCGGTGACCGGCACCGCGACGAGGGGCGGCAGCACGGCCCCGGCCGCAAGTGCCACGACCGCAGCGAGCGTGATCGCCAGCGCCTGCGGCAGGTTCACCGGTCCGCGAACCGGTAGCCGACCCCCCGGACGGTCTGGATCCTCACCGGCGCGTGGGGGTCGGCCTCGATGCGGGTCCTGAGCCGCCGGATGTGGACGTCCAGGGTCTTGGTGTCCCCGACGTAGTCGCTGCCCCAGATCCCGTCGATCAGCTGGCCGCGGGTCAGGACGCGACCAGCGTGCTCGACGAGGTAGGCCAGCAGCTCGAACTCCTTGGGTGGTAGCTCCACGGGGGTGCCGTCGACCTGGACCTCGTGCCGCACGCGATCCACACGCACACCCGAGGCCTCGACGGGTACCTCGTCCTCCAGCTGCTCGGTCAGGGGCGCCCGTCGCAGCACCGCCTTGATGCGGGCGACCAGCTCCCGGGTGGAGAAGGGCTTGGTCACGTAGTCGTCGGCGCCGAGCTCGAGCCCGACGACGCGGTCCACCTCGGCCTCCCGGGCCGTCAGCATGATGATGGGGACATCGGACCGGCTGCGCAGGGTCCGGCAGATCTCGGTGCCACTCATGCCGGGCAGCATGAGATCGAGCACCACCAGGTCCGGGCGGACCCGCTCCCAGGCAGGGATCGCGTCGAGACCGTCCTTCACCCAGGCGACCTGGAAGCCCTCGGCCTCCAGGGTGATGGCCAACCCCTCGGCGATGGACTTCTCGTCCTCGACCAGCAGCAGCTTCGGCATGGTTCGAACCCCTGGCGTGGTTATAGTGCGGCGGGAGGTGCGCGATGCGTGATGAACTCGACCGACAGATCGATCAGCTGAGCAGCACGGTCGTGACCATGGCAGGTCGCGCCGACGAGATGATGGGCCGCGCCCTCCAGGCGCTCCAGGACGACGACCTGGCCGCCGCCGACGCGGTCATCGACTCCGACCGTGCCCTGGACCGGGCCTACGACCAGATCCAGAACGGGGTGCTGGCCACGGTCGCGTTGCACGGACCCGTGGGACGCGATCTCAGGCTGCTGACCGGCCTGCTGCACGTCAGCCTCCACGCCGAGCGCATGGCCGACTACGCCGTCGGCGTCGCCCGCACGGTCAAGCGGGTCCACGGGCAGGAACCCGACCGTGACCTGCTCGAGCAGCTGATCGAGATGGGGGAGCTGGCGCGGGCGGTCGGCCGTCAGGCGAC
>SLQK01000162.1 GCA_007131525.1 Nitriliruptoraceae bacterium
AGGATCAGGTTCTGGGCCAGGAAGGACTGGAGCCCGGACCTGAGCTCCGGGATCCGCAGCAGATCGAGGTGGACCAGGGGGTCGGCGCCCGTGCGCTCGCGTCGGCGTTGCCAGGCGACGAACTGCCACAGCACCAGGCCCCCGGCGGCGATCACGAAGGGCGTCAGGGCGAAACCGAAGGGGGTGACGGGTGACGACTTGGGGGCGACCCATCCCCAGGTGCCCGCCCGCAGCAGCCCGAACACGACCAGGCCGAGACCGAGCGCCGACAGCCAGACGCCGACGAGGTCGAGCCGGGGCCGGGCGGCGTCGCTGGGCGGGTCCCGGAGCAGCCGCACGCAGGCGAGCACCCCGAGCACGACCACCACCTCGCCGACGAACACCACCCGCCAGGTCAGGGCGGTCGTCGCCCACCCGCCGAGGATCGGACCCACCGCGATCCCCGCCCCCGCGACCGCGCCGATCACCGAGTAGGCGATCGCGCGCTCTCGGCCCTGGTAGTTCCCGGCGATCAGCGCGGCCAGCGCCGGCATCACCAGTGCCGCGCCGAGGCCCTCCAGGACCGACCACCCGACCGCTAGCACGACGACGTTGGGCGCCAGCGCCGTGATCGACGAACCGGCGGCGTACACGATCAGCCCGAGGGTGAAGGCGCGTCGCCGGCCGATGAGGTCCCCGACCTTGCCCCCGGCGACCATGAACATCGCCATCACCAGCGAGTAGAGGGTGATCACGGCCTGGATGGCGGTGACGTTGGTGTCCAGGTCGACGACCAGCTGGCTGATCGAGACGTTCATCACGGCCTGGTCGAGGACCATCACGAACTGGGCGGCCGCGAGGACGGCCAGCGGGAACCACCTCGTCATGGGGCTGCGACTCCGGGTGCCTGAGTTCGCTGCGATGGCCCCGTGTCCGAGGCGCCGGGAGCATAGGCGGGGCCGACCGCGCACGGGCCCCGTCGGACCTGGCACCCTGCCAACCACCTCGGATCCCGATCCGGACGGCACCCGACCTGCAGCGAGGAGGATCCCACCATGGACCGTCGCCTGTTCGTGCTGCGTCACGCGAAGTCGAGCTGGGATGATCCCTCCTTGGCCGACCACGATCGGCCCCTCAACGATCGTGGGCGTGACTCGCTCCCCAAGCTGCACCGCGCACTCACGGCGCACGCCGACGCCATCGACGTCGTGCTGTGTTCGTCCGCAGCACGGACCGTGGCCACCCTCGACGGTGTCCGTGGGGCCCTGCGAGAGGACGTCGAGGTGGTGGTCGACGCCGAGCTGTACGGGGCGGGCAGCGGCACCTGGCTCGAACGCTGCCGTGAGCTGGACGACGAGGTGGGCGGTGCGCTGCTGGTCGGCCACAACCCCGGCCTCGAGGAGCTGATCGGCGAGCTGACGGGTTCGGGAGCGGCCGAGGCCCTCGACCAGCTGGCCACGAAGGTCCCCACCGGCGCTCTGGCGTGCTGCTCCTTCGATGGCGCGTGGGACCAGCTCGCCGCGGGTGCCTGCCACCTCGACGCCCTGCTGATCCCCAAGCGCCTGCCCTGACCCGCCAGCGCGGAGGTACGACGAGATGGCCAGCCGAACCGCCAGGACCCGCACCTCCACGACCACCGTCAGCGACGCACACGTCCCCGACGTTGTCGACGCACGGCTCACCGCCGTGCTGGAGCAGCTGGTCGCCCGCCGTGGTCTCCACCACGCGAACCTCGCCATCATGCGGGGCGACGGTGACCGACGCTGGAGCGCCGCCAGTGGTCCGAGCAGCACCGACGACGCCCCGATCCACCCGTCGACGCCGTTCTTCGTGGCGAGCGTCACGAAGCGGTTCATCATCACCCTGGTGCTGCAGGCCCATGAGCGAGGCGAACTGGACCTCGATGACGCCATCACCGCCTACCTGCCCGCGGCGGTCACCGACGGGCTGCATGTGCGCCGCGGCGTCGATCACACCCCAGCCATCACCATCCGGCACCTGGCCAGCCACACCTCCGGCCTGCCCGACTACTTCGACAAGCCACTGACTGGCCGCAGTCTCTACGACCGCCTGGTCGATGGTGACGACCTGGTCTGGGACTTCGACGAGGTGGTCCGGATGGCCCGTGAGCAGCACCGTCCGCACTTCGCGCCCCAGGACCTCAGCACCGACCGGCAGATCGCCCGCTACTCCGACACCGGCTTCCAGCTCCTGATCCGCATCCTCGAGACGGTGACGGGTCGCGGCTTCGGTGACCTGCTCCAGGAGCGGATCGTGGGGCCGCTCGGCCTGGAGCACACCTGGCTGCCGGGACGGACGCGTCCGGCCGCTCCGACGCCGTCGCCGTCCCCGCTGCACGCTCGCGATCGGCGGCTCGAGCTCCCGGGGATGATCGCTTCCTCCAACGATCTGATGAGCACCACCGCGGACCTGCTCAGCTTCCAGCGCTCGCTCCTCGCCGGAGAGCTGTTCGACGACCCCGCCACCGTGCAACTGCTGACCGAGCGTCGGAACCGGCTCCGTCGGATCGTCACCATCAGCTACGGACTCGGCACGATGTACTTCCGCGTCAACGCTCTGGCCGCGCCGGGTCGACGTCCGGTCGACCTCATCGGTCACTCGGGATCCACGGGGACGTGGCTGTTCCACTGCCCGGAGCTGGACCTCCACCTGGCCGGCACGGTCGACCAGGCCAAGGGCCACGCCCTGCCGTTCCGGATCATGGTCCGCCTGCTGCGCGCCTGGGGTGCCGACGACGACCGCTAGGTGCGGATGCCAGCGCTGCCAGCTGGCGGGCCGTGGCGTGCTCCCTCGGCAGCGCGGCCGGATCGGTCGTCCACCGGTGGCCCGCCGGTCGCCCGCCGGTCAGCCGTCGTCGCCGTCCAGGCTCCAGGGGTCCTCGACCACCCGTCGCACGGTGCGGGCGAGCGTCGCGGCCTGGAAGCCGTCGATGAAGCGGTGGTCGATGGTGGCGCTGACCGTCAGCACCGGTCGCGACGTCACCTCGCCGTCCACGACCACGGGACGTTGGCGGACCGCGCCGATCAGCACGTACAGGGGGACGCGGGCGAAGGGTGTCGGCGGTGCCCAGGCCTCGTCGAGGCCGAGCATGCCGACGCTGGTGACGATCCCCGAGCCGAAGGGCTGGCGCTCCAGACCGAGCGGCTTGGCCCCGACACCCAGCGAGGCGGTGAGCCAGCCGGTGAACCACACGATCGGTCGGAGGATCCAGGTGGGGAACAGGCGCACCAGCTGCTTGCTCTTCTCCCAGTCGTCGTCCGTCCCGCTGCGCAGTCGCTCCGTTCGCTGCCGCAGCTCCGCCGCGATCGTCGCGACATCCTTGCGGTCGACGTCATCGACCTTCGCCCGCGCGAGGTCGGACCCGTCGGGCATGGTCACCAGGAAGGCCAGGGACACCCGCTCGTTCGGGATGTAGCGCCCCAGACGGATGCGGCCGTTGAGGGTCGGCTCCTCCGCCAGGGCCGCGCCGGTGGCCCGCGCGACCAGGTGCGTCAGGGTCACCCGCTCCCCCGTGCGCTCCCGCACCGCCTCGAGGTAGGCGAGCGCCTCGGTGGCATCGAGGTCGAGCTTGCCGTAGATGTTGGGCTCACGCGGGCCGCGCCACGAGGCGATGGCCAGCTTGCGGCGCACGGAGTTGCGTTCACGGGCCACGTCGGTCTCCCTCCCGGCGACGCCGCAGCCTACTCACGGGCCCCGGTCCGGGGGCTGGAGCCCGACAGGTCGGATCACCGAGGTGGTCGGGGGATCCCCTCACCACCCTTGGAGCTGGCCAGCGTCGTGACATCGACGGCGCCGATGTCGTCGGCGAGCTCGACGAAACGCACCGCCACCGCCCCCAGCAACGCGGTGGCGATCGGGGAGGGGCGCCGCTTCTGCCCGAAGGAGAACCCGGTGAACCCGCGGTAGACCGACCGCGGGATGACCGTGCCGTCGGCCGCCACGTTGTAGGCGACGAGGCAGGCCACCAGTTCGGCGAGGGAGCGACGGTCGGTCGCGGTCCCGGACCGCCACAGGTTCGGGAACCGACCGAGGGTGTCCAGGACCCAGGAGATCCCGTACCACAGCGGCGGCCACTTCACCGTCTTGAACCGGACGCCGTGCCCGAAGGCGTAGGGCAGTTCGTCGCTGCGGCGTCGCCACACCTCCAGCATCGTGGCCGCCGCAGCCTCGGTGCCCTCCGGGCGATCGGCAAC
>SLQK01000344.1 GCA_007131525.1 Nitriliruptoraceae bacterium
ACCGGTCCTGGTCGATCGACGACAAGCGGCTGAACTTCCAGTTCGGCTGCGAGATCGGGTGGGAGGTCAAGGACGGCAAGCGGGTGCGGATGGTCAAGAACCCCACCTACACCGGCATCACCCCGAGGTTCTGGGGGGCGATGGACCGGCTCGCGGGCCTCGACGAGTGGTTCGCCTGGGGCGTGCCCAACTGCGGCAAGGGCCAGCCGATGCAGGTCGGCCACACCGGCCATCCGGCGTCCCCGGCCCGCTTCCGCAACGTCCGCGTCGGTGTGAAGGCCTGATCATGACCCCCTCGATGACCACGGCCGTGACCTCCCTCGACGACCTCCAGGCGGTGGCCGACCGCGTCGTGGCGCTCGTCGCTGAGCGCGGCGCAGCCCATGACGCCGAGGTGGAGGCCAACGTGCGGGTGAGCCGCATCCGCCACGGCCTGACCCGGTTCGCCAACTCCTTCATCCACCAGCACGTCGGCGAGGACACCGTGTCGGTGTCGCTGACCGTGGCGGTGGGTGGCCGGACCTCCTCGGCGAACAGCACCCGCATCGCCGACGACGAGCTCGCGCAGCTGGTCGACACGACCCTGGCCTCGGCGGCGCTGCAGCCCGTCGATCCCCTGTGGCCGGGGGCGACCCCGCCCGCCGAGCCGACCTTCGCCGGCACCCATGACGACGCGACCGCCGACGCGACCCCCGACGAGCGCGCCGCGATGGTGGAGGCCTTCGTCACCGCGGGGGCCGAGCTCAAGGCCGCCGGCTACCTCGACACCGAGGCCAGCTGGGTGGCCTTCGCCTCCACCGCCGGCCAGCGGACCGCCGGCGCGACCACACGCGCCAGCCTCGACGGCATCCACCAGACCGGTACCTCGGCCGGCAGCGCCCACCAGACCAGCGTGCGCCTGGCCGACCTCGATGCCGCGGCCGCCGGTGCCCTGGCCGCCGACCGCGCCCGGCGCTCCGCCGACTTCACCGACATCGAGCCGGGCGCCTACCCGGTCGTGCTCGGCCCGGAGGCCGTGGCCACGATCCTGATGTTCTTCGCCGTCTACGGCTTCAACGCGAAGTCCTACCTCGACGGCGGGTCCTTCGTGGAGCTCGGCGCGCAGCAGTTCGATCCGCTGATCGACGTGTGGCAGGACCCCACCGACCCCCGGGCGATCGGGCTGCCCTTCGACGCCGAGGGCACGCCCCGCACGCGCTACGCCCTGATCGACCAGGGCGTCACCAGCGCGCTGTCCCACGATCGCCGGACGGCCAAGCGGGCCGACGCCACCTCGACCGGCGACGCCCTGCCGGGTGCGTCGAGCTTCGGGGCCGCGCCGACGAACATGGTCATGCGCGGCGGCGACACCCCTGCGACGGAGCTCACCGCCGGCATCGAGCGTGGCCTGTTGATCACCCAGTTCCACTACGTGCGCGTGCTGGAGCCCAAGACCGTCACCTCGACCGGGCTGACCCGCAACGGGACCTTCCTGATCGAGGACGGCGAGGTGGTGGGCGCGGTCAGCAACCTGCGTTTCACCGAGTCGTTCCTGGCTGCGCTGGGCGCCGGCCGCGTACGGGGGGTGGGCGACGACGCCCGCTACGCCGACGGGGAGTTCGGCGCCGGGATGGTCATCGCCCCTAGCCTGGCGCTGGAGAGCTGGAACTTCACCGGCGGCGCCAAGGGCTGACGGCGCGCCGGGATTCACCGAGCAGGGGCCGACACCGAGGTGGAGCGCGTGGAGCGGACCAGCGCGGACGCGGCGGCCCAGCAGGACGTGCTCGACGCGTTCCCGATCGCAGCCGAGCTCCGCGGCGCTGATGGGCGCCTGTACCACCTGAACCCGCTGGCGCGGGAGCTGTACGCCGCGCTCGGACTCGACCCCGACGTCGCCCGCGACGGCGCCGCGGGACCCTTCGACCACCTCGAGGTCGTGGATCAGCTCGGTGAGCCGGTGGCACCCGCCGTTCTGCCCACCGCGGCCTGCCTGGCCGACGGGCAGCTCCACGGCGGCACGATCGGGGTGCGGACCGCAGGAGGCCGCGCGTCGGTGTCGACCGTGCTGGACCGCCGCTGGTTCCACCTGCGGGCGGCGCCGGTCCCGCTGGCGGACGGCAGCCAGGGCGTGGTCGCCACCGCGCTGGAGGTGACCCGCCAGTACCACCTCGAGGAGGAGCTGCGCCGGACCGCCCTCCACGACCCGGTCACCGGGCTCGGGAACCTGCGGCTGCTGACCCTGCGTCACCAGCAGTCCCAGGCGGCCGCCGAACGGGTCGGGCTGCTGCTCGGGCTGGTGGCCATCGAGGTCGACGGCCTCGACGCGCTGATCGGGCGCCCGGACGGCGCGGCCGTGGCCGCCGAGGACGCCGACCGGGGCGCCGCGACCCCCGACCTGGGTGGCACCGCAGCGGCCGACCGGGGGGACGTCGCCGACCGGGGCGACGTCGCCGTGGCCGACCGGGTGCTCTCCGTGCTCGGGCAGCGGCTCGCCACCGTGACCCGCACCGCCGACACCGCCGCTCGGACCGGCCCGAGCTCCTTCGCCGTGCTGTGCACCGAGGTGGTCGACGCCGACGACCTGCGGGCGGCCGCGGCGCGGATCACCGAGGCCCTGGAGGACGGGCTGCGCACCGCGCTCGCCAGCACGCACGCCGCCAGCGCCCACGCCAGCCGCCCCCTCGGCGACGTCGACGAGGCCCAGGTCACGGTCAGCGTCGGGTGGGTGATCGTCGATCCCGCCATGGCGCTGTCGACGGCCCTGCACCGCGCGGACCGCGCCCGCCACGCTGCGACGCAGCGGCGCGACCTCGGATGAACCTGGGCGCCGTCGGCGTCGGTGCATATGCTCCCCACCGGGAGCAACGACCGTCGCACGAGGGAGCCCTGGCCACCCATGTCCTCAGACGCCATCGCGGACCTGCTGCAGGAAGGCCGCACCTTCCCCCCGCCGGAGACCTTCAAGGCCACCGCCCTGGTCCGGGACGCGGAGATCTACGACGAGGCCGCCACCGACCGCCTGGGGTTCTGGGCCCGGCAGGCCGCCGAGCTCGACTGGTTCGACGACTGGGAGGACATCCTGCAGTGGGAGGCTCCCTACGCGAAGTGGTTCGTCGGGGGCAGGCTCAACGTCAGCTACAACTGCCTCGATCGGCACGTGGAGGCCGGCCACGGCGACCAGGTGGCCTTCCACTGGGAGGGCGAGCCCGGTGACACCCGCACGCTGACCTACGCCCAGATGCTCGACGAGGTGCAGCGGGCCGCCAACGCCCTCAAGGCGCTCGGGGTGACCAAGGGCGACCGCGTCGCGGTCTACCTGCCGATGGTCCCCGAGCTCGCGATCACGATGCTGGCCTGTGCCCGGATCGGGGCGGTGCACTCGGTGGTGTTCGGTGGCTTCTCCGCCAACGCCCTGCGCGACCGCATCAACGACTCCGACTGCAAGGTGCTGGTCACCGCCGACGGCGGCTGGCGCCGCGGTGCGGTCGCACCGCTCAAGCCGATCGCCGACGAAGCCCTGGCCGACACCCCGACCATCGAGCACGTCCTGGTGGTGCGCCGGGGCGAGAACGACGTCGAGATGGTGGACGGCCGCGACCTGTGGTGGCACGAGACCGTGGACACCGCCGAGGCCGACTGTCCCCCGGAGCACCTCGACGCCGAGGACCTGCTGTTCATCCTCTATACCTCGGGGACCACGGGCAAGCCCAAGGGCATCATGCACACCACCGGTGGGTACCTGACCCAGGTGGCCTTCACCCACCGCTACGTCTTCGACCTCAAGCCCGACGAGGACGTCTACTGGTGCACCGCCGACATCGGCTGGGTGACCGGCCACAGCTACATCGTCTACGGGCCGCTCGCCAACCGTGCCACCTCGGTGATGTACGAAGGCGTCCCGAACCACCCCGACGAGGGCCGCTTCTGGGACCTCATCGAGCGGTACGGGGTGACCCAGCTCTACACCGCACCGACCGCCATCCGGGCCTTCATGAAGTGGGGCGACGAGCACCCGGCCGCCCGGGACCTGTCCAGCCTGCGGCTGCTCGGCACCGTCGGGGAGCCCATCAACCCCGAGGCCTGGGTGTGGTACCACGAGGTGATCGGCGGCGGGCGCTGCCCGGTGGTCGACACCTGGTGGCAGACCGAGACCGGCGGGATGATGATCACGCCCCTGCCCGGCGC
>SLQK01000163.1 GCA_007131525.1 Nitriliruptoraceae bacterium
CCGCGTGCCCCACGACCACGCGCCGCGCCCCACCGCTGCGCCGCGTGCCCCACGACCACGCGCCGTGCCCCACCCCGGGTACCGACCGGCCACCCGACAGCCCATCTCCCCGCACCGCCGCCGTCGTACCCTGCGCGTGTCCGCGGCCCGGCACGCCCAGCCCACCTCGAGGCGACCGTGAGCGAACGTCTGACCCGCGAGCAGGCGGCCCGCCTGCTGGAGGTGACGTTGCCCTGCGCCGACGGTCAGCTCAAGCGGGCCTACCGCCGGCTGGCCCGCCAGCACCATCCTGACCGCGGCGGGGACGTGCGGATCTTCCACCAGCTCCAGGCGGCCTTCGAGCGGCTCGCCGAGGAGGACGCCGCCCAGCCGGTCGTGACCCGAGGCCGTCCATCACGCATGCCGGCCACCGCCCCGCGCACGCCCAGCCGATCCGACCTCGCAGCGATCGACCTGGACCTGGCGATCCCCGACCGACCGACACCACTGCGCCCGAGCCTGCTCGCCAGCGCACTCGCCCGCCCCCATCCCGCTGCGCTGCACCCGCTCCACGCCGTCAGCCGCGCCCCCGGGACCTGGTTGAACCGGGCCGCCGCGATCCTCGCCGATGATCTCACCTCCACGGTCGACATCGAGGTGGCTGACGACGACCGCGGCCGACAGGTGGTCGCCATCGAGGTGACCGCAGCCGCACGTCGAGCCCGCCACGCGCTGGATGCGGTGGCGCTGGAGGGCGAGTGGATCAGGCGGCGGCGGACGTCCACCGTCCAACTCAGCAGCAGCCTGGAGCCGGGCACCGACCGCGCCCGCACGGCCGTCGCCACGACCGTCCGGCTCGTCCGGTTGCTGGAGGCGGCGTCCTGGCCCCTCGAGCAGTGGCTCCTGACACCCTCGGCGAACGGGCGCCCCGGGCACTGATCCGGGCTGGCCAGGGCAGGACCCGCACCGCCCGGCAGCGCCGTCCTATCGACGACACGCCCGCCAGCCAGCGGCGGGCATCGGCGTCAGCACGCTCCCGGGGCCACCAGCTCACCGGCGTCGAGACGCTCGAGCAGCGTCTCGACCGGCACGGCCAGACCGATGCCGGCGTCCACCTCGATCGCGAACACGACCCCGACGACCAGGCCGTCACGATCGACCAGCGGTCCCCCCGAGCTGCCCTGCGCGATCTCCACCTCGACCCTGATCACCTCGGCTGGCTCGCCGAGCACGGTCCCGTCCACCATCCCGAGCACCCGACCCGGGCTGACCTGGGCCGGCCCCCCGCCGGGGTACCCGACGGCGAAGACCCCCTCACCCCGCTCGACCGGCACGGTCCTCAGCTCGGCGACCGGCAGATCACCAGGGTCCTCGAGCCTGAGCAGTGCGAGGTCGCTGTCCGTGGCCACGCCGGTGACCTCCGCCGCGAAGGAGCGGCCGTCCCAGGTGTTGACCGTCACCTCGCGGGGCTGCTCGATCACGTGGCGGTTGGTCACGACGACGCCGTCGGCCAGCACGAACCCGGAACCCAACCCGAACTGCTCGCAGCCCAACGAGCGCACCCGGACCGTCACCTGCTGAGCGCGCCGTTCGACCGAGGTGGCCGCGACCTCGGGC
Organism: Nitriliruptoraceae bacterium; assembly: GCA_007131525.1. Lineage (GTDB taxonomy): Bacteria > Actinomycetota > Nitriliruptoria > Nitriliruptorales > Nitriliruptoraceae > T1Sed10-7. The sequence goes on from SLQK01000163.1 coordinate 1,597, forward strand.
AGCTCGACGTCGTCGATGTCGAGGACCGCCGGCGTGTCGAGCGGGGTGGTGGGGGGCTCGACGCACGCCCCCAGGAGCAGGCCGGCGACCAGCACCGCACCGATCCTCAGCCGGCAACTCACGAGCCCAGCAGGCGGTCGGCCGCCGCCTCGGCGTTCGCGGCGGCGGTGCGGGCCTGGTTGCAGAACCTGGTGACGTCGGTGGCACGGGCGTTCAACGCATCGATGTCGACGTCCTGGCCGGCGTTGGCCCGGTTGAAGGCCTCCACGGAGGCGGCCTGGAGATCGAACAGTTGGCTGACGCAGCTGTCCAGCGCCCCGGTGGCGTCGGAGATCACCTCCGAGAGCTCGATGAACACGTCCCGCTCTACCTGGACGGTGGTGGCGGTGTCCTCGGCCCGGGCCTTCTCATCCGCGAGGGCGCGGACCCGGTCCTCCAGCTCGTCGACGTCGCGCTCGGAGGTGACCAGGGCGTCGCGGGTGACCTCGAGCTGATCCGCCACCTCCGCGCGTTGCTCGTCGATGGCGTCCCGCTGCGCCTCGAGCTCCAGCGCCCGCTCCTCCCACTCCGCAGCCACGTCGCGCTGATCGACGGCCACGACCGTCGCGGTGACCGCACCGACGACGGCCAGCAGCAGCAGCACGACCAGCACCGCCGTGGACCACCGCCGACGCCGAGGTGGTGGCGCGGACGGGGACGCCGACGGGGACGCCGACGCGGAGGCCGACGGGGAGCTCGACGGGGAGGTGGCCGACGGGTCCGACACCCGGTCAGATGTCGGGTCCGGCGACCCAGCCCATGGTTCCTGGTTCACCAGCGGTGGTCCTTGGCGAGCGAGGCGGTGGTGCGCCGGCCGGCGCACCACCGCGATGGTGCCACCTCCGCCGGGTGCCGCTGACCATCGCGGTCACCGCCGTGCAGCCCGGTCCTGCGGCGCCGTCACACCTCCCCCACTCCGTCCCAGCGATGCGGCAGGCTTGCGCCCCCTGCGGCGCGGATGCGGACCCACGGGACCGGCTCCGGCCAGGGCCGCACCAGACCCGCCAGCGGCCACAGGGCACCGGCCACAGGTCACCAGCCACAGGTCACCAGCCACAGGTCACCAGCCACAGGCTCGACGTTGAGGAGGACGCTCCAGTGCCGGTCGACGAGGCCCCCAGCACGGTCGAGGCGCTCCTGCGCACCGCAGCTGCCGCCGACGCCCGCGACGCCCGCGCGGTCCTGTCCCGCATCGACGGCGTCCGTCTGGTGGAGCTGGTGGTGACCCAGACGGAGCTCGCCGTCGACCAGGCTCGGTCACGCCCAGCTGGTATCGACGCGGTCGGGGACCTCGCCAGAGCGGCCATCGAGGTCATGGGCCTCCCCCAGGACGCGGCGCTCGACCTCGACGACGAGCAGGACCCGGGACCGCCGACCGTGACCGGCTGGGAGCTCGTGACCGTCGCGGTCGACGAGCTGGAGGCAACCACCCTCACCGTCGCCGTGCCGTCCTGGACCCTGGTCCTGGTCGCCTTCGTCGATGACACCACCGAGGACGGTGGGATCGAGCGGTGGGCGGTGGCCGCAGCGGCGGACGGTCGGCTCGTCTCCGCCCGCATCACGATGCGGGACCACCTCGACGACGCGGCGGTCCACGAGGTGGTGCTGACCCGGGACCCGGCCGCGCTGGGCCACGACGCGACGCTCGGCGCCGCACTCCTGGCCAGCCTCCGGGACGCCGCCCTCGGGGTGTGACCGGGCCACCGCAGCCGACCGCGCCGGGTCGGGGACCCTCCGCGCGCTGACCGCGCGCCGCGCTGCCTGGCCCCGCACCACCGGCCGCACGGTTGGGCGTCGCAGCGCCGGTGGTGACAGACTGCGCCGGCCTCCCACCCTCCCCCTCTCACGAGATGAGCTCCCGCTTGGCTGTCCGCGCCCGCTACCGCCCCCACCCCCGCGGCTTCGGCTTCGCCGATCCCGTCGCCGCCGACACGTTGACCGAGATCCCGGTGACGATCGCCGGCGAGGACGGCCGGGGTACCGAGATCGACCGCATCTTCGTCCCGCCACCGACCGCCAAGGGGTTGCTGGCCGACGACCTCCTCGACGTCGAGGTGGTGCTGGATGACAAGGGCGCCACGGCGAACTCCGTCACCCTGGTGTCCCGTCCCCGCAAGATGGTCGTCGGGACCGTGCAGCGCGGTCCCGGCCGGGTCGTGCTCGAGCCGAACCACGCGCTCGGGACCGGCTGGATCGACCTGGATCAGACCGTGGCGAGCAAGGTCGAGCAGGCGGTCGGCCGCCAGATCGTGGTGCTCGCCGCGGAGCGGGAGGACGGCGCCCCCCTCGGCCGCGCCCTGGTCGCCGGCCCGCACGTCGTCGGCTCCCCCCAGGCGATCCGCGCCGCCAGCGTGGTCGTCGCGCTCGGTCGGGCGGCACCGTCGCTCGTCCCGGGTGGCCCTGCAGCCGCGGGGCTGGAGCCCGCCGACGCCGAGACCACCCACCTCAGGATCGTCGGGCTGCTGGCCGGCGGGGGTCGCGGCGGCGCCGCCGGCCTGGACACC
>SLQK01000246.1 GCA_007131525.1 Nitriliruptoraceae bacterium
GTGCCCACGCGGATCGTCACCCTCCCGATCGGATACCCGTGGTGGTCGACACGATAGACGCCATCGACGGCCGTGAAGGTCGTCATGCGGTCACCGAACCGCTCCGGCCCCGTCGGCAGGTTGGGTCCGGGGTGGTCGAACACCATGCCCTCGAGTGTCAGCCCGGGGCTGTCATCCACGCCGAAGGTCTCGACCACCGGGCGTCGGGTGACCGAGTGGGTGTGGCGAAGCTCGACGCGCTCCCCCACCGCCACGACGCGCCGGTGGAGCTCCGCACCGGTGTCCGCGTCCCGGAGCACGAGGGTCGGCTCCGTCCCGGTGCGCAGCCCGAGCAGGAGCAGGAGGCCGGCGAGCGCGGCGACGCCGAGGAGCAGCCAGCCGCGACGACCGCGCCACGGCGCCCGGCGACGGTGCGCGGTCGCACCCGTCCCGGACGCCGTGGCGGCGAGGATCACTGCTCGTCGAAGAAGCGCTGGGCGCCGGGGTGCACGTCGATGGTGTTCCCGTCGAGCGCCGTGTCGAGCTGGATCTGGTTCCCGACCGCGACCGCGTTGGCGATCGACTCGGTCTCCTCGAACAGCACACGCGTCAGGTCGTAGACGATGTCCTCGTCGAGGTCGAGCGTGGTGTACAGGGTGGCCCAGTTGGTCACCGTGACCGCGTCGGCGTCCTGCCCGGAGTAGGTCCCGGCCTCGATCGTCAGCTCCGACAGGGTCGGGTCGTCGGCGAGCAGGGTCTCCATCAGGTCCGGCGGGATGGACACGAGCGTGATGTCCACCGAGGTCGCGACCTCCTCGATCGAGCCGGCCGGCAGCGCCAGGATCGCGAAGGCAGCGTCGAGGCGGCCGTCACGCAGACCGTCGGCGGCCTCACCGAAGGTGTCGTTGAAGGCGGTGATGTCGTTGTCAGGGTCGATGCCCTGGGTCTCGAGGATCGTGCGGGCGATGACCTCGGTCCCCGAGCCCGGTGGGCCGAGGGCGACGCGGGCGCCGGCCAGGTCGGCGATCTCGGTGATGCCCGAGTCCGCCGTGGCGACGATCTGGGTCACCTCGCCGTAGATGTTGGCGATGGTGACGACGTCGAGCGGCGTGCCGTCGAACTCGCCGGTCCCGGCCACCGCGGTGTCGGCGACACCGTTGACGGCGAGGATCATGTCGACCTCACCGCCGTCGAGCAGACGCAGGTTCTCCACCGACGCGCCGGAGGACTGGGTGTTCACCCGCACGTTGTCGAGGTTGTCGTTCCACACCCCGGCCATCGCCCCGCCGAGGGGGAAGTAGGTCCCACCGGTCGAGCCGGTCGCCATGGTCAGGAAGGTCTGGTCAACCGCTGCTGCCTCGTCATCGTCGTCAGCGACGTCGTCAGCGACGTCGTCGCCGTTGCACGCCGCGACCGCGAGCGCCAAGGCGGCGACCGCTGCTGCCAGGCGCCAGGTCCGGCTCCGCTTCCGGGTGGTTGTTCGCATGCTCGCTCCTTGGATGTGATCGTGCTTGGCCATCTGGCCACCTGCGACCTGCCGTCCGGTCCGTCGGGACCGAACCTGGGAACGACCGGTGCGCGGACGCCCCCGGTGACGCGGTGACGGGTCGGCTCGCTCCCTCTCTCCGCGCCGGCCCGCGTGGGTCCTCGCCACCTACTGCGGTAGTACGTGGCGGGAACGCTAGCCGCCCTGTCCGGGAGCGCAAGCCCCTGTGCGTCGAGGCGGTCACCGGGCCGGAGGGCGTGGGGTGGGCTGCTCGCGCGGGGCGAGGAGGTCGAGGCGGTGCGCCAGGGCTGCGGCCTCACCACGGTTCGCAACCTCGAGCTTGCGCAGGATGTGGGAGACGTGGACGCTGGCCGTCTTGCTGCTGATGTACAGCTCGTCGGCGATCTCCGGGTTCGTGCGACCGTCGGCGATCAGCTCCAGGACCTCGGTCTCGCGGGGCGTCAACCCGTACCGCTCGGCGGGGTGGACGCCGACCGGAGCTGCTGGCAGTGTGACGCGCGCGCGGCGGGCGAGTCGGGTGACCGCACGTTCCAGCGGCACGGCGCCGAGCTCCTGGGCACCGCGGTGGGCATCGAGCACCAGTGGCTCGGCGGGTGCTCGCTCGCCACGCAGGAGCAGCGCTGCGGCCCAGCGGTAGCGCGCGTAGGCCGCGTGGTAGGGAAGCGGGAACCCGTCGCAGAGCTCGGCCACGACCGCCCAGCCCGTGGCGGCGTCGGAGGAGGCCGTGCACCGTCGGTGCTCGGCCTCGGCGATGGCAACCCACACCGGTGACCAGGAGCTCGGCGGGGTGCACGCGGCCAGCTCGCGAGCTTCGTCGAGCAACTGGTCGGCGAACCTGGGGTCGATGGTGGCCCGCTGGGCGCGGTCGGCGACGGCACGCAGCAGCAGGGCACGGCGCTCCAGGGCGGCGGGTGCCGCCAGGGCGGACGGTGTCGCCTCATGGACGCCCGCACGCGGTGCCGTGAGGCTGGCGTCGAGCAGCTCGTGGTCCTCGCCGTGGATGCCCACTGCCAGTTCGGCCACCCGATAGGCCTCCCGCGACCGCTGGTAGCTATCGGTCTGGGTGCTGCGGGCCGCCTGCAGTGCCCGCCTCGCCCCTGCGCCGTCGTCACGGTGGGACCGCAGGGTCGCGTCGAGGAGGTGGTGCAGCCCCGTGAACCCATCGGTGCCAGCGGGGACGCTGCGCAGGGATGCCTCCGCCCGGTCCCAGTGGCCGAGGTAGAGCTGTGCGAAGGCCGCGAAGCAGGCGAGACCCAGGCAGCCACGTTCGCGCCCCAGCTGCCGTGCCCGCTCGAGACCGTCGGCGGCGAGCTCGGCCGCCTCTGCGAGCCGCCCCGATCGCAGCAGCAGGATGACGAGGTTGTGGAGGGCGCGGTGTCGCTCCTCCGGCTCGTCGAGCTCCTCGGCGATGTGGTGGCTCCGCCGGAGCAGGTCGAGCCCGTGGTCATCCCCCAAGGCCGCCCGGCTGGCGCCCAGGGTGCCAAGGGTCGCCCCCTCGCTCGCGCGCTCCCGCAGGCTCCGGGTCAGCACGAGGACGTCCTGAGCGTGCGCGACAGCGTCCGCGGTGTGGTCGGTCAGCATCAGCATGTGGCTGTAGCTGGTCAGGACCTGGACCCGTTCGGCTGACGGGTCTGATGGGACCAGCTCGGCCGCGCGGGCCCGAGCACGCAGGGCGTCGTCCTCGTCGTTGCGGCTCCAGTGGTACTGGCCCAGCCGCTCGTGGAGCAGCCCGAGCTGCGTCGGCGTCGTCACGCCATCGGCCTCGACCGCTGCGATGGCCGCCGTCTGGTGCGCCACAGCGCGGGCCGGTTGGCCGGTCAGGTCGGCGAGCGCCGCGGCCCACTGCAGGACCGATGTGTGGGTGCAGCCGGCGTGGACCTCGACCTCGGGGACCTGCGCCCACAGCTCGAGGGCCCGCTCGAGGTGGTCGCTGGCCTCCTGGAGGCCGAGGTTGCGCTCGGCCTCGCGCGCGGCCGCGAGCGAGGCCACCAGCGCCCGGGGCTGGTCCCCGGCGCGATGCCAGTGGTAGGCCAGCTCGCCCGCTGCCGTGCGAACCGCCAGGGTGGGCTCCTGCTGGATCGCGCGAGCGAGCGCGCCGTGCAGCTGTGTGGCCTCGCCCGGCAGCAGGCTCGCGGTGATGGCCTCCGTCAGCAGCGCGTGTCGCAGCGCGAACGCGTGCGGCGCGGTGTCCCGGACCACCACCCCCTGCTGCTCCGCAGCCCTGAGCGCTGCCCCGAGGCCCTCGTCGTCCAGGCCGGTGACGGCCGCGAGGAGGCTGTAGCCCGCCCGTCCGCCCGCGGCAGCGATGACCTGTGCCACCGCCCTCGCCGTGGCCGGCAGGTGGTCCACCGACAGCAGGAGGACGTCCCGCAGGGTCTCGGGCAGGTGATCGGGCTCAGCCCCGGCGGCGGCCAACTCGCCGGCCAGGAAGGCGTTCCCGCCCGACCGCTCGAACAGTGCTGCGAGCCGCCCGGGCTCCACCGCCTGGCCGAGCACCCCTTCGGTGAACGCCGTCAGCTCGTCCAGATCGAAGGGCGCCAGGTGCAGCCGCAGCACCCCGGCCTCTCGGTGCAGTTGGGCCAGCATCGAGCGGAGCGGGTGTCGGCGGTGCAGTTCGTCGCCGCGGTAGGTCGCGACCAGCATGA
>SLQK01000041.1 GCA_007131525.1 Nitriliruptoraceae bacterium
AGGAAGTTGCCGGCGAAGGACAGGTCGTTGTCCGGGTAGGCGTAGCGCATCCCGATCGAGTGCCGGTAGGCGAAGGCCGCCAGCGTCGGGAACTTGGCGATCAGCCGGATGATCTGCATGTAGCGGGCCTCGGACTCGTCCAGATCCTTGGCCTCGGGGTAGAAGGTCGACAGCGCGCCCACCGTCGACACCAGCATCCCCATGGGGTGGGCGTCGTGGTGGAAGCCGTCCATGAACTGCTTGAGGTTCTCGTGGATGAAGGTGTGGTGGGTGATGTCGTAGACCCACTGGTCGAGCTCGTCGGCGGTCGGGAGCTCGCCGTTGATCAGCAGGTAGGCGACCTCGAGGAAGCTGGAGGACTCGACCAGCTGCTCGATCGGGTAGCCGCGGTAGCGCAGGATCCCCCGCTCGCCGTCGACCAGGGTCACCGCACTGCGGACGTTGGCCGTGTTCTTGAAGGCGGGGTCGTAGCTGAGGAGGCCGAAGTCGTCCTCATCGACCTTGATCTCCCGCAGATCCATCGCCCGGATGGAACCGTCGGTGATGGGCACCTCGTAGCTGCGCCCCGTGCGGTTGTCGGTGATGGTGAGGGTGTCCTGGCTGTCGGTCATCGGGACGGGATCTCCTGTCGGGGGCACCGCCCGGACACGCTAGTCGTGCGGTGCCGTCACGGCCGCACGCGGGCAGGCAACGGTCGGCTAGGACAACGCGCTCACGAGCCCGTCTCCGGCCCGCTCCGCCGCGGTCGTGCGCCCCGCGGACACCGGCCCGTCCTCCCGCGGACACCGGCCCGCCGTCCATCCCACCGGACTCCGGCTCGCCGCTCCCGCGGATACCGGCCAGCCCTCCCGGGTTCGACGAGGCGTCGACGATGCCGGCACCGGGGCTGGCGCGGGGATCACCGCTGCGGGCGGTTCGCCTCGACGATCCGCAGCAGCAGCCGCTCGAGCACCGCGGCCTCCTCGTCGTCGAACAGCGCGGCGAAGTGCTCGGCGACCCCTCTGAGGTGGGTCGGCGCCGTCTCCCTCAACCGCTGCCGGCCGGCCACGGTCAGCGCGGCGAAGGTTCCTCGCCGGTCGTCGGTGCACCGCTCGCGTGCCACGAGCCCGGCGCGCTCCATGCGGTCGACCAGGCGGGTCACGCCGCTCTTGGACAGCAGGACGGCGTCAGCCAGCTCCTGCATGCGCAGGCGTCCCTCGGGTGCCTCGTGGAGCTGGACCAGCACGTCGTACCAGGTCAGCGGCAGATCCTCGGCCTCCCGCAGCTCCCGGGTCAGGGTCTCCACCGTCAGCGCGTGTGCCTCGAGGAAGGTCCGCCAGGCGGCGAGCTGCGCCGGGGGAACCTCGGCGAGGACGGGCAGGGTGGGGGTGGGTGCGGTCTCCATAGGCGTGATCGTACCCACCGGCCAGGATGGTTGCTCCAGCAGAGGTTGTTTACTCAACCATATGGGTGCTGTCGTGCCGGTGGTGTGGCTGGCATCGCGGGCACCGGTAGACGTAGCGGGCCTGCTCGCCGAGGCGCGCCACCTCGATCGGGGTGCCGCACCGTCGGCAGGGTGCCCCGCCGCGGCCGTGGACCCAGGTCGCACCGTCCCCGGCCTGCGGCGCGGTGGTCCGGGTGGTGGTGTGCAGGTTGGCCCGCAGCAGGGCGCTGGCGTCGGCCAGGAGGGCACGACCGGTCCCAGCATCGAGGTGGTGGACGGGGGTGGCCGGGTCGATGCCGTGCAGGAACAGGACGTCGCAGCGGTAGACGTTGCCGACCCCGCAGGCGATGCGCTGGTCGAGGAGGGCCTCACCGATCGTCGTGTCGGGCCCGCAGAGCCGTCGCAGTCGGCGGAGCGCGTCGTCGAGATCGGCCGACGGGTCGCAGAGGTCCGGGCCGAGCCCCCGCAGGCTCGGGTGCCGCTGGAGTGCCCGCGCATCGAGCACCTCGACGATCGGGGCGGCGAAGCACACGGCGACCGCGGACTCCACCCCCAGCACGACCCGCGCTGCCCGGGCGGGCTTCCGCCACCGCTGGCCGGGTCGGTAGAGGTGCCAGGCACCGGTCATCCGCAGGTGGGTGTGGACCGTCAGCCCGTCGTCGACGTGGACGAGCAGGTGCTTGCCCCGGGCTTCGACCCGGCTGACGGACGCTCCCACGGCCGGGTGTGGCCGCGGGGTGCGGGGTAGCTCGACCCGCGTGAGCTGGTGGTCCATGAGCGCGGCACGCAGGCTCGCCGCGACGCGGTGGATCGTGTCTCCCTCGGGCATGCCGTCAGCCTACGGCCGCTGGCGGTCAGGGTGCCGCCACGGTGGAGACGGGTCCTGCAACGACGAAGGGCCGCCTGGCGGCGGCCCCTGTCAACGGTGCGCTCGGCTCAGAGGTCGTAGGGACGCAGGGTCCCGCGGCCGTTCTCCTTGGCGCGCGCCGCCGCGTCAGCGAGCATCGCGGCGATCTTCTCGTTCAGCGCATCGGGGAGGGTCGAGTCCATGCGGAGCTCGAGACCCTTGACGGCTTCCTTGACCTTGCTCTGGACGACCAACGAGTCTGCCATGCTGTGTACTCCTTCGGGTTCACTCTGCGAGGGCTCCCTCGCAGACAACGGACGTCGAGCCCTCGCGACGGTGTCACCGTCGGGATCGTCGGGCACCGGCCTTGCGGGACCCGATGGCTACGTCGGCGCGCACTCTACGGCGGTGTGTGGCTCAGATGCGAACATTCGGGGTGTCCAACGGGCCATCAGCGCACATCGACGCGCCTCCGCGCGCGGTCAGCGCTTGTTAGGGTCGTCACTCAGGCGTCTCGTTCCCCGGCCAGCAGAGGACCCGATGCCAACCGTCAGACCGGTCTCGCGACTGTTCGCCGTGGTCCTGCTCGTCGGTCTGGTGGCCGCCTGTGGGGTCCTGGAGCTCGGGGGAGGGCAGCACGACGCGGTCGTGGTGGACTCGGCGCAGAGCCACGAGGCGGAGCGTTGGTCGGTGCGCGCTGAGCTGCTGGCCACGGACATCTCCGGCGCCACCGTGATCGACCTGTCCTTCGCGGACGACCAGATCCGCTGTGAGGACGGTTCCCCCTTCGACCCAGCCGACCTGGTGCTCGGCACCGAGTTCCGCTTCGAGCAGCGTGGCGATGTGGCCGAGTCGGATCCGCCCCAGGTCACCGGCGTGGACCTCGAGGTGGACTGCGGCTGACGGTGCCCGGTGCCGCGGCCGGCCAGCCGCGAACCAGTCGACCAACGGCCGTCACCCCATTCAGCCCGCCCCGCTGCCCGCCCGCCGCGACGGCTGCGATCCCCGCTACCCGCGACGCCCCCGGTAGAGGTAGCCCCGGTAGCCGGGGGAGAAGCCGGCCGCCTCCAGTGCTCCCGGCCAGCCGTCGGCCTCGTGGACCGGCATGCCGTCGATGCGCACCAGCTCCAGCTTCCGCAGTCGCCCGCGGTCGACCAGGCCCTGCAGGGCCGGCAGCCACCCGCCCGGGTCGGCCCGGTGGCCGAAGGTCACCAGGCTGCGACCCCCGCGTTCCAGCCAGGCCGCCGGGGTGCCGTCCACCAGCACGACCTGGGCCCCTGCGGCTCTCGCCGGTCGCCCGGCGCTCTCGGGCCAGGGCAGCGCCGCGCCGTAGGGTTGGGCGGGATCGGTCGCGGCCAGCAGGACCACGGTCGCCTCCCGGGCCTCGTCGCGCCGCCGGTCGCGCAGCCGGTCGATGGCCCCCGGCAGGGCGAACTGCGCGGCCCCGAGGCCCGCGACCAGGTAGCCGCGCCGCACCGTCCCCGCCTCCTCGGCGGCCTTCAGCACCGGGTAGACGGCGCTGAACCCGCCGGACACGGCCTCGGCGCGCAGGGACTCCCGGGTGAGCACACCGTGGCGTTCCAGCAGCTGCTGGGCCAGGACGGTGCGGCGGGCCGTCTCCTCGGCACGGTCCGCGGGGCTGCCATCGGGGCTGCCATCCGAGCTGCGATCCGTGGCGGCGCGGTCGACGGGGAGCAGCGACCACCGTCCCTGTGCCGCCGGGGGGCCGAGCCGACTGAGCCGTCCGGGCCGGGGACGCCCACCGCGTGCGCCGCCACGGCCACCGCCGCCACGACCGCCCCGGGCGCCGAGGCTCCGCACCGGCGCGTAGGTGTCGTTGGTCACCTCGCCGGCCCAGAC
>SLQK01000284.1 GCA_007131525.1 Nitriliruptoraceae bacterium
CAGGGCGAGCAGCTCCCGGTAGAGCTCGAACATCGCCTGGTGGGGCCCACCGTCGTGGGCGAGGTCGAGGTCGAGGGTCGAGCGCCGGAAGGTGGCCTCCGACTGCGGGTCGGGGGCCTCACCCTGCCAGGCGAAGGCGGCGAACTCCTCGCGGCGGCCGGTGCGGACCGCCGCGACGAGGTCGGGGTCGGTGTGGGAGACGAAGTACTGGAAGGGCGCCGGCTCGGCGTACTCCTCCCCCATCCACAGCATCGGCACGTAGGGGGAGGTCAGCAGGGTGGCGGCGGCCACCTCCAGCCCGGCACGGTCGGTCAGCGCGGTCAGCCGTTCCCCGAGCATGCGGTTGCCGACCTGGTCGTGGTTCTGGACGCAGACCACGAACCGGTCGTAGGGGACGTCGCGACCGGGGCGCCCCACGGTACGGCGGCGGTACTCGGAGTACCGCCCGGCGTGGACGTACCGGTCCCGCAGCATCGGCACGAGGTCGGCGAGCCCGTCGTGGTCGACGTAGTAGCCGTCACGCTCGCCGGTCAGCGCCACGTGGACGGCGTGGTGGAAGTCGTCGGCCCACTGGGCGTCCAGGCCGTAGCCACCCGCAGCGACGTCACGGACGAGCCGCGGGTCGCACAGGTCGGACTCGGCGATCACGTGGACGGGTTTGCCCAGGCGGGCACCCTCGGCCTTGACCGCGGTGGTGAACTCCTCCAGCAGGTGGACCGCCGAGGTGTCGACGATGCCGTGGACCGCGTCGAGGCGGAAGCCGTCGAGGTGGAGCTCACGGACGCAGGCGATGCCGTGCTCCACCACCCAGGCGCGCACCGCATCCGCGTGCTCACCGTCGGTGTTGAGCCCCGGCCCCCAGGGCGTCCCACGCTGCTCGGTGAGGTAGGGCCCGAAGTCGTCGAGGTGGTTGCCCTCGGGGCCGACGTGGTTGTAGACGACGTCCAGCCACACCGCGAGCCCCCGGGCATGGGCGGCGTCCACCAGCCGGCGCAGCCCCTCCGGCCCCCCGTAGGTGTCCTGCACCGCGAAGGGCAGCACCCCGTCGTAGCCCCAGTTGCGACCGCCGGAGAACTGCCACACCGGCAGCAGCTCGATCGTGGTCACCCCGAGCTCCACGAGGTGGTCGAGCCGCTCGGCCACCGCGTCGAAGGTGCCCTCCGGCGTGAAGGTGCCGACGTGGAGCTCGTAGACGACCTGCTCGTGCAGCGGTGGGGCCCGGAAGCCCGCGTCGGTCCACGCGAACCCCTGCCAGGCGTCGATCGCCGACGGCCCCAGCGGCCCATCGGGCTGGAACCGCGAGGCCGGATCGGCACGGTCGACGTGGCTGCCGTCGGCGCGGTGGAGGCGGAACCGGTAGCGGGCGTCGGGGGCGACCTCGTGCAGCTCCCCGACGTGCCAGCCTCGCCCGCCCGGTGACAGGGGCACCACCGACTCGCTCCCGCCGGGGTCGAGCACCACCTCGACACGGGTCGCGCGGGGCGCCCACACGCACGCGCGGGCCCGGCCGTCACCGAGCCAGGTCACCCCGGACCCCGGCGGGACGCCCGCAGCGGTCGTGGCCGGCGTGACCGTGGGGTCGCCGAGCCCGTGGTCGGGCAGGGGTGCGGGGAGCGTGGGGTCCGTCACCGGGCGATCTCCACCTCGTCCGACGCCGGAGCGACGGGAACCGCGACGTTGAGCGCCAGGGCTGCGCGGGTGAGCTCCTCCAGCCATCGGATCGCGGCGGCATCGCCCCCGGTCGCGCGGCGCACCAGGTGCCCGTGGTGCTCGGTGAGCAGCCGCCACATCACGTCCTGGGCTGGGGCGAGGTACGCCTCGAAGGGCACCAGGTCCACCACCTCGATCAGGTCACGCACGCGCTGCAGGGTGCCGGCGTGGCGTGGCTCGAAGGTGGTGAGCGTCTCGTAGCCGCCGGCCAGGAGCTGGCTGATGCGGCCGGCGATCCGAGCGATGGAGGTCGACAGGGTGTGCGCGAGACCGTCCTCATCGAGGTCCAACCCGAACCGCTCGGCCTCCTCCAGCAGCGCGGCGACCCGGGAGGGGTCGGGACCGCTGGTCCCGAGCTGGCTCGCGAGTTCGGCGTTGACCACGACCTCGGCGGCGCTGCGCAGCGGCGCGGGCAGGCCGGTGCCCAGCTCGCTGAGGTAGCGCATCAGCGGCGCACGACCCCGGTAGATGGAGCGGTAGGACGCCTCCACCTCCTCCATCGTGGTGGCCAGCACCCGATCGAGGATCCGACGCTGCTCGTCACGGAACAGGTCGCGGAGCGAGAAGGGCTCCGCCTCGAAGTGGTGGTCGATCGCGCGGATCACCGCCGGGAAGTCGGCGGTCTGGAAGTGACCCTCGAAGATCGCCTGGAGGTCGGCGTAGCTGGCGTCGTCGCCACGCAGGCGGACCCCGCAGACGAAGCTGTGGTCGCCGAGGTGGAGGACGGTGTACTCGAAGCGGCTCTCGTCCTCGGTCACCACGGACCGGACCGTCAGCCGGCCGGTCCCGAGCTGCGCCCGACCGGCGCGCGAGCGGGCCTCGTCCTCCTGCACCACCCGGTAGGCGCCGATGCGCTCCACCTCGCCGTAGGGCTGGGACAGGCTCGCGATGGCGAAGTGGGCGGCGACGTGCTCGAGCCCCGTGATCTCCGGGCGGACCAGCCGCTCGTAGATGGCTCGGGCGTCGCCGTAGCGGGGATCGTTCGACTCCGCCCGGGCGAGCAGGTCGAGGAAGCGGGGCTCGAGGTCGTCGCGACCGGTGACCGCGCGGGCCAGCTGCAGCGCACGAGCGGCGTAGCGCAGGACCTGGAAGGGTTCGGGCCGCGCGAGGTCCTCGAAGAACCAGCCGCAGCTGGTGTACATCAGCAGGGCATGGCGCTGGAGCTCGAGGAGCTGGAGGGCCGTCGCCCGCCCCCTGGGGTCGAGTGGAGCCACCACGTGGCGGTCGAGGAACCCTTCCAGCCGATGGTCACGGTCGAGGAGCACCTCGATGTAGTCGTCACGGGCGGCCCAGGGGTCGGTGAACAGCTCGCCGCCGAGGTCCTCGTACCGGGCCTCGAGGCTGGCACGCAGGTCGTCGAGCGCGGCGCGCAGGGGGGCACGCCAGCGGGTGTGCTGCCCCGGCACGACCCCGCAGCCGCAGTCGGACCGCCACCGTTCCACCCCGTGGGCGCAGCTCCAGGAGCTCTGCGGCACCACCTCGACGTCGTAGGTGGGCGGGAACCGGTCCAGGTACGCCGCGTAGTTGGTCAGCGTCACGTCGTCGCGGGCATCGAGGTGCTCGAGCGCCGCCGCGAGCGCCATCTCGCCGTGCCGGTGGTGGTGGCCGTAGGACTCCCCGTCGGTCGCGATGTTGACGAGCTGCGGGCCGCCGCGCTGACCGAACCCGCTCAGCAGCCGATCGGCGAAGCGACGGCCATCGGTCAGCAGGCCCTCGAAGGCCACCCCCTGGGAGATCGGCCCGTCGTAGAAGAACACCGCGATGGTGCGCCCCGAGGGCAGGGTGGCCAGGTACGGCATCGTGGGGTCGACCCGGCCCCCGCTGACGTCGGTCCAGTGGGCCTGCCCCCGGGGACGGACCCGGCCGGCCTGGTAGGGCGAGAGGACCGTGAAGCGGATCCCCTCGGCGGCGAGGAGCTCCAGGGTGTCGTCGTCCACCGCGGTCTCGGCCAGCCACATGCCCTCGGGGTCCCGGCCGAAGCGGTGGACGAAGTCGCGGATGCCCCACAGGATCTGCGTCCGGGCATCCCGGGGGTGGGCGAGCGGCATGATGGCGTGGTTGTAGACCTGGGCCATCGCCGAGCCGTGACCACCGAACCGCCGGCGGCTCTCGGCGTCGGCGTCCAGGATCGCGGCGTAGGTCGCAGGCGCCGAATCCTCCATCCACGACAGCAGGGTCGGACCGACGTTGAAGCTGATCCGGGCGTAGTTGTTCACCAGCTTGGTGATGCGACCGTGCCGATCCAGGATCCGCGCCCGCGTGTTGGGGTCGTAGCACTCGGAGGTGATGCGCTCGTTCCAGTCGTGGAACGGGTAGGCCTCGTCCTGCTGCTCCACGAGCTCCAGCCACGGGTTCTCCCGCGGCGGTTGGTAGAAGTGCCCGTGTACACAGATG
>SLQK01000105.1 GCA_007131525.1 Nitriliruptoraceae bacterium
CGCACCCGTGGGCGCAGCCGCAACGGCCCGCCGCCATCCTGGCGTCACGTCACCGTGGCGTCGCCGTGGCGTCGCCGTGGCGTCGCCGTGGCGCGGCCGCGGCGTGGCCGTGGCGTCGCCGACCGTAGCCTCGCACGGACCCGGCGTGGGAGCGCACGGGTACCGTGACCGCCGTGAGCTCCCCCGCGCCCCTGCCGCCCGCGCCGTCCGAGGACACCTCCCTGGACGGCGCGCTCGCGGTGCTCAGCCAGGGCCTCGACGAGGTGGCCGGGTGGTTGCTGGCGAGCAGCGGCGACCTCGAGGTGACCGAGAAGGCCGATGGCACCCCGGTCACCTCCGCCGACACCACGGTCGACGACCGCCTCCGAGACCGCCTGTCAGCCGCGTTCCCCGACCACGGCATCCTGAGCGAGGAGCGGGGGACGGTGGCGCCGACCACGACCTGGACCTGGGTCATCGACCCGGTCGACGGGACGTCCAACTACACCAACCGGCTGCCCTACTGGTGCATCTCGGTGGCGTTGCTGTTCGAGGGGCGACCGGTGCTCGGTGTCGTCGACGCACCGGTCCTCGGGCGCCGCTACCTCGCCGTGAAGGGACGGGGCGGCACGATGACCAGCCGGACGACCTCGCTGGACGGGCGCGACCAGCAGCCGATCACCCGCCCGCTCGGGGTGAGGCCACCGGTGGCCTGGCGGGACCCCGTCAACGGCCACGTGCCCGTCATGCTGACCACCGGGACGGCGCGGCGCGCCCGAGGGGCCGGGCTCGCACTGAACCCCCGGGTGATGGGCTCCACCGCCCTCGACATGGCCCTGGTCGCCGAGGGCGTGGCCGCGGCCTCGATCGCGATGGTCCCCAAGGTGTGGGACATCGCCGCGGGCGCGCTGCTGGTCGAGGAGGCGGGCGGGGTCGTGGTCACCGTCGACGCCGACCCGCTGCTGCCCCTGCTCGGTGGCGTGGAGCAGGAGGGCCGAGCGGCCATCACCGCGACGGGCCCCGACGAGGCCTACGTTCGCGAGCTGGTCGAGGCGCTGCTCGGGGCCACGCCGGGCTGACCGGCCCGGAGCGGTCGGCCCGCTCTCGCGCCGGATGACCGGACCACACCCCGGCGCCACGACCCCGCCCCCGGCGCCACGACGCCGCCCACGGCACCACGACCCCGCCCCCGGCGCGACCGGCAGACAGGCAGGCACGACGAAGCCCCCGCCCAACTGCCCGGCGGGGGTTGTTCTCTGCAGCGACGATGCGCGTGGTCACGTGGGATGGCCGCCCGGACGGGACCCGTTCCGCACCTCCTTGTCGAGGTGGCGGCCGGTCGCCCGTCCCCACAGCTCGGCCCTTGGCGGCCGGTGGCTGTGGTGCGTCCATCACACGAGCTGGGAACACCCCGGAGCACGGTGGGCTTCCGGGTGCGTCGACGTGGAGCTGCCGGGAGTCGAACCCGGGTCCCGCGATCCCGAAGCGCTGGGCTCTACGTGCGTAGGTTCCGGATCATCTCGGGCACGGTGCTCCGGAGCCAGACAGCATCCGTGTCCCTTACCACCGTTCGGTGTTCCCCTCGGCCCGGCGGTCATGTCCTCGGGGTGGAGCCTCGTGATGTCGATCCGACCCTCCTACGAGGCGTCGGAGGCGGATCGTCGCAGGTGTTTAGGCTGCGAGTGCCATCTCTTGATCGGCAGTTGTGTGTTCCCGCGCGTGATTAACGAGGTCGCGTGGGCATCCTCGGCACGCTCCCATGGCAACGGCCTGATCACGATCGAAACCGTGTCAGCCCCTGGAAGGTGGCGCATCGTCGCTGTGGAGTTGTCAACCCGCGAGGTGAGGGCTCAGCGGCGGAGACCCCGGAAGGTCCCTCCGCGCGTCCCCGGCGCGGCCTTGTATCGTAGCTCATGATGACGGGTCTGACTAGCGCCGAGGTAGCCGTGAGGTGGCCGGTCGATCACGGCCACACGACGTTCCGACGACACCGCTCCGGAGCCGATCACCGCTGGCCCGTCACCGCTGCCGCTGCTTGAGCGCCCGGTCGATCTCCCGTCGCGCGTCGCGCTCCTTGGCGCTCTGGCGCTTGTCGGCGACGTTCTTGCCGCGACCGACCGCGAACTCCAGCTTGACCCGACCGTCCTTCAGGTAGAGCCGGGTCGGCACCAGCGTCACCCCCTTGGCCCCGACCTCGTGGGCGAGGCGGTCGAGCTCGCGGCGGTGCAACAGCAGCTTCCGGGGCCGGGTCGGGTCGTGGTTGTTGCGGTTGCCGAAGGCGTACTCGGGGATGTGGGCCTGCATCAACCAGGCCTCGCCGTGCTCATCGATCTTGACCCACGCCTCGACCAGCGAACCCTTCCCGCCGCGCAAGGACTTGACCTCGGTGCCCTGGAGCACGAGGCCGGCCTCGTACCGATCGTCGAGGTGGTAGTCGTGGCGGGCCCTGCGGTTGCTCACGATGAGCTTGGTGCCGTCGCCGCCCTGCGGTTTCTTCGCCATGACCGACCAGCGTACCCAGCACGGCGCAGCGGTCCCCGGGCGACGATCCGCGGCGCGCGCCGCTCAGCAGGCGATGTAGTTGCAGGGGTTGCGCGGCACGCCGGCCTCGCGCACCTCGAAGTGCAGGTGAGGTCCGTAGCTGTTGCCCGAGTTCCCGATGCCGCCCACCGACTGGCCCGCCCCCACCTGCTGGCCGACGCCGACCGACACGCTCGAGAGGTGGGCGTAGATCGTCGCCATCCCGCCCGAGTGGACGATGGTGACGTAGTTGCCGAACCCACCGCCACAGCCCCAGGACGAGGTCGGGTGGCAGCCGGCGACCACGTGGACGACCGTGCCCGGCCGGGAGGCGACCACGGTGGAGCCGACCGCACCGCCGATGTCCACCCCGTTGTGGTTCCGGCCCCACCGGGGCCCGAAGGGCGAGGTGAGCGGGCCCGCCGCGGGCCGGGTCCAGGTGGCGGGGCTCGGTGCGGGCTCGGTCGAGCCACCCGATCCGGAGCTGCCACCGGAGGATGGTGGCGGCGTCGGCGCTGGGGCCGGTGCCGGGCTCGGGGCAGGCGCGGGGGTGCGATCAGGAGCTGGCGCCGGCCCCTGTGGCGCAGGATCCTCGGCGGGATCGGAGGCAGCGGCCTCCTCAGCCGCGCGCCGAGCGGCCTCCTCAGCCGCGCGCCGACGGGCCTCCTCCGCCGCAGCCTCGGCCTCGGCCTGCTGGCGGCGGGCCTCCTCGGCCGCCTGCTCGCGTGCGATCGCCGCCAGCTGCGACTCGATGCGGGCGGACTCGGCCTCCAGCCCCGCGAGATGGCCCTCCGCGGTCGATCGGTCGTCGCGGAGCTCGAGGAACAGCTGCTCCCGCTCCGCACGCTGGCGCTCGATCGTCACCAGCAACTCGGCCTGGTCTCGCGTGGCAGCCTCGATGGACGCAGCCGCAGCCTCGGCCGCGGCCGCCTCCCGCTCGGCCTCAGCGCGCAGCGCCTGCGCTTCGGCGCGCTGCTCCCCCACCAGTGCGAGCAGACGCTCCACCTCGGCGACCATGCTCCGGTCGCTGTCGAGCACGTGGGAGACCATGATGCTCGAGCTCATGAGGTCGCTGAAGTCGCGGACGCCGGTGAACACCTCGGTGAAGGAGACCTGGCCGTACTTGTACGCCGCGACCACCCTGGCCTCGAGCTTGGTCGTGGCCACCGCGAGCTCAGCCTCGGTCGCGACCACCTCCTCGGAGACCACGACCAGCGCCGCCTCGGCCCGGGCGACGGCTGCCTCGGCCTCCGCCAGCGCGGCCTCGGCCATCTCCAGCTCGTCGCTGAGGGACGCGAGACGGTCCTCGGCCGCGCTCAGCTCGGCGTCGACCGCCGCGAGCCGCTGGCGGGCGTCACCTTCGCGCGCCCGCAGCTCGCCGACCTCGGCCTCGACCCGGTCCCGCTCGGACGCGACGTCCTGGAGCCCGTCGCGGAGCTCAGCTGTCTGCGCGGACGCGGCCACCGGCAGCAGCGCCACCACGCAGGCCGCAGCCACGACCTTCCAGCCTCGTCCCGACTGCACCCGCACCGGCGAACTCCATGCGACCGAACGTGATCGACCCGTGACGCTCCGCTACCACACGCGACCGCTGGAGCCTACAC
>SLQK01000214.1 GCA_007131525.1 Nitriliruptoraceae bacterium
GACCTCGGGTGTGGACGACCTACGGTTGCGGGTCAGCGCCGGAATCCGACCGGACTTCCCCTGCTGCGTGGTGTTCGGTTTTCCGCGACCCCCGTCGCCGGGGACCGCGGGTCAACCCAACCACACGGCCCGGTCCCGAGCAAGCTCTGACGGTCAACCCGAGTCGACGGGGTTGCGGGAGAGGACGGCGCGGGCGACCCGGGACACCGGCGGGCGTCCGAGCTGCTCGGCCATCCAGCCGGTGACGGCGATCACCTCCGACAGGTCGACGCCGGTGTGGACCCCGGAGCCCTCCAGCGCGTAGAGCAGGTCCTCGGTGGCGAGGTTGCCGGTCGCGCCGGTCGCGAAGGGGCAGCCGCCGAGCCCTCCGGCGCTGGTGTCGGCGATCCGCACCCCCGCCTCGAAGGCCGCGAGGGTGTTCGCCAGCCCCTGCCCGTAGGTGTCGTGCAGGTGCACCGCCAGGCGGTCGACCAGCACCGTGCGGGACAGCACCTCGATGAGTTCCTGCACCTGCAGCGCGGTCCCGACACCGATCGTGTCACCGAGCGAGACCTCGTCGCATCCGAGCTCGAACAGCGCCGTGGTGACCCGGGCGACGTCGTCGATCGGGACCTCCCCCTGGTAGGGGCAGCCGCACACCATGGACACGTAGCCGCGCACCCGCAGGTCCTGCCGCTTGGCGCGGCGGACCACCACGCGGAACCGCTCCAGGCTGTCGTCGATCGAGCGGCCGAGGTTGCGTTCGCTGAAAGGTTCCGAGGCTGAGGCGAACACCGCGATCTCGCGGGCTCCGGCCTCCAGCGCCCGGTCGAGGCCCTGGTCGTTGGCGACCAGCACGGGGTAGCGCACGCCCGGTCGCGGGGTGATGCCGGTCAGCACCTCGGCGGCATCCGCCAGCTGCGGGACCAGGTCCGGCCGTACGAAGGAGGTCGCCTCCACCACCTCCAGCCCCGTGGCCGCCAGCCGGTCGATGAACGCGATCTTCACCGCCGTCGGCACGGTGCCGGGCTCGTTCTGCAGCCCATCACGGGGCCCGACCTCGACGATCCTGACGCGCTCTGGTAGCTGCACGGTCAGCTCCCGGTGGCGATCGGGGTGGCGGGCGGGCCCGCGGGCTCCTCGGCGGGCTCGAAGGCCACCAGCGTGGCGCCGGCGTCCACGCCCTGGCCGGGGTGCACGTGGACGGCGGTGACCGTGCCGGCGACCGGCGCCCGGACCGGGTGTTCCATCTTCATGGCCTCCACGATGACCAGCGTGGCGCCAGCGTCGACGGCGGCGCCCGCGGTCACCTCCACGGCGATGACGGTGCCGGGCATGGGTGCGGTGAAGGTCGCAGCGCCCGTCGGGGCGCTGGCGTCGGCGTGCCGCACGGTGCGGTGCTCGTCCAGGACCCGCGTCCGACCCCGGTGGTGGAACCACACGTGGCGGCTGCCGTCGGGGTCCGTCACCACCTCGACGTCGTCGGGACCGAGCTCGACGGGGTCGAGCCGGACGCCGTCGCTCACGAGCTCGGGACGGCCACCCCGCGCGGTGACCAGCAGCCGGTGGGGTTGGTCCGCGGCGGTGATCCGGTCGGCCAGGGCCAGCGGCCACCCGCCGCCACCGGTGCGTACCGCCCCCAGGCGCGCCCACGGGGAGGGGTCGCCATCGCCGCCTCGGGCGTCGTGCAGCGCGAGCGCGGCCGCGGCGACCTGTGGCGCGGTGAGGGGCTCCGGGCGCCACCCCGCGAGGTGGTCGGACAGGAAGGAGGTGGTCAGCTCGCCGGCCGCGAAGGCCGGGTGGGCCAGCACGGCGTCGAGCAGCTCCAGGTTGGTGACGACCCCCCGCAGGCTCGTGCCGGCCAGCGCGTCCCGCAGCCGACGGATCGCGGTGGGCCGGTCGGGGCCGTAGGCGATCAGCTTGCCGACCATGGGGTCGTAGTGGCGGGTGACGGCGCTGCCGGTATCGACGCCGACGTCGCAGCGCACCCCGGGCCCGGTGGGCAGCCGCAGCGCGTGGATCCGGCCGATCTGTGGCAGCTGCTCGACGGGGTCCTCGGCGTAGAGCCGGACCTCGATCGCGTGGCCCGTGCGGGTCAGGTCCTCCTGGGTGATGGGCAGGGGCTGGCCGGCGGCGACCGACAGCTGCAGCGCGACGAGGTCGAGGCCGGTGATCAGCTCGGTGACGGGGTGCTCGACCTGGAGGCGGGTGTTCATCTCCAGGAAGTAGAAGCTGGGCTCCTCGGTCCCGATCGTCGTGCCGTCGACCAGGAACTCGAGCGTCCCGGCCCCGAGGTAGCCGACCTCCCGCGCCGCCGTCACCGCCGCGGCCCCCAGCCGCTCCCTGAGCTGCTCGTCGACGGCAGCGGAGGGCGCCTCCTCCACCAGCTTCTGGTGGCGGCGCTGGACCGAGCACTCGCGTTCGAAGAGGTGGATCACGTTGCCGTGGGCGTCGGCGAGGACCTGCACCTCGATGTGGCGGGGCCGGGTGACCAGGCGCTCGAGGATCAGCCGGTCGTCACCGAAGGCCCCGCGGGCCTCGCGCCGGGCGGCGATGAGCGAGCTGGCCAGGTGCTCGGGTTCGGTCACCACCCGCATGCCCGTGCCGCCCCCGCCGGCCACGGCCTTGACCACCAGGGGGAAGCCGACCTGCTCCGCTGCGGCGAGGAGGGCCGCGTCGTCGAGGTCGGCGCGGTTCTCACCCGGCACCACCGGCACCCCGGCGGCGGCCAGCCGGCGCTTGGCGGCCGCCTTGTCACCCATCAGGGCGATGACCTCCGCCGAGGGGCCGACGAAGGTCAGTCCCGCCTCGGTCACGGCCCGGGCGAAGGCGGGGTCCTCGGCGAGGAAGCCGTAGCCGGGGTGGACGGCGTCGCACCCGGTGCGCGCGGCGGCCTCCAGCAGCCGGTCGACGTCGAGGTAGCTGGCGGGAGCCGGCGCCGGGCCGAGCCGCACGGCGACATCGGCGTCACGGACATGGGGTTCGCCGGCGTCGGCGTCGCTGTAGACCGCCACGGTGGCCAGCCCGAGCTCGCGGCAGGTCCGGATGATCCGCCGGGCGATCTCACCGCGGTTGGCAACGAGCACACGAGCGACCACGCCGTCCTCCCTCACATCCGTAGCACGCCGCGCCGGATCGGCCCGACGGGCGCGTCGACGGCGGCCGCCAGCCCGAGCCCGACCACGTCGCGGGTCTGGGCCGGTTCGATCAGCCCGTCGTCCCACAGCCGTGCGGTCGCGTGGTAGGGGTGGCCCTGCTGCTCGTAGGTCGCGCGGATCGGCGCCTTGAACTCCTCCTCCTCGGCGCTGGACCAGTCGCCACCCTCGGCCTCGATGCGGTCACGCTTGACGGTGGCCAGCACCGTGGCGGCCTGCTCGCCGCCCATGACGCTGATGCGGGCGTTCGGCCACATCCACAGGAACCTCGGGTCGTAGGCCCGGCCGCACATCGCGTAGTTGCCCGCGCCGAAGGAGCCACCGATGACCACGGTCAGCTTCGGCACCCGGGCGCAGGCCACGGCGGTGACGAGCTTGGCGCCGTCCTTGGCGATCCCGCCGGCCTCGTACTCCCGGCCGACCATGAAGCCGGCGATGTTCTGCAGGAAGATGAGCGGGATGCCCCGCTGGTTGCACAGCTGAACGAAGTGCGCGCCTTTGAGCGCCGACTCGCGGAACAGGATCCCGTCGTTGGCGACGATCCCGACGGGGATGCCCTCGATGTGGGCGAAGCCGGTGACCAGCGTCTCGCCGTAGAGGTCCTTGAAGCCGTGGAAGCGGGACCGTCGACGATCCGCGCGATCACCTCACGGACGGGGTAGGGCTGTCGGAGGTCGGCCGGCACGATGCCGTACAGCTCCTCGGGGTCCTCGGCAGGCGGCTCGGGTGTGCGCAGCTCGAGGTGGTGTGGTGCCGGCGCCCGCCCGAGGTTCGCAACGGCGTCGCGAGCCAGGGCCAGGGCGTGGGCATCGTCGACGGCGAGGTGGTCCACCACCCCGGAGGTGCGCGCGTGCAGCTCCCCGCCGCCGAGCTCCTCGGCGGTGACCTCCTCGCCCGTGGCGGCCTTCA
>SLQK01000130.1 GCA_007131525.1 Nitriliruptoraceae bacterium
CAGCGCAACATCGAGCTCGAGTACCAGCGCAACCGTGAGCGCTACCAGTTCCTGCGCTGGGGCCAGGAGGCCTTCGAGGGCTTCAAGGTCGTGCCCCCGGGGACCGGCATCGTCCACCAGGTCAACATCGAGTACCTCGCCCGGGTCGTGTTCGGTGAGGAGGGTGCCGACGGGGTCCGCCGCGCCTACCCCGACACCCTGGTCGGCACCGACTCCCACACCACCATGGTCAACGGGCTCGGGGTCCTCGGCTGGGGTGTCGGCGGGATCGAGGCCGAGGCCGCGATGCTCGGCCAGCCCGTCTCGATGCTGATCCCCCGGGTGGTCGGCTTCAAGCTCGACGGATCGCTCCCCGACGGTGCCACCGCCACCGACCTCGTGCTCACCATCACCCAGATGCTCCGCCAGCACGGCGTGGTCGGCAAGTTCGTCGAGTTCTACGGTCCGGGGGTGGCTGCCGTCCCGCTGGCCAACCGGGCCACGATCGGCAACATGTCACCGGAGTACGGCTCGACCGCCGCGATGTTCCCGATCGACGACGAGACCCTGACCTACCTGCGGTTCACGGGGCGCAGCCAGGAGCAGGTCGACCTGGTCGAGGCCTACTGCAAGGAACAGGGCCTGTGGCACGACCCGGACCACGCACCCGACTACTCCGAGACCCTCGAGCTGGACCTCTCCACCGTGGTGCCCTCCCTGGCCGGCCCGAAGCGCCCCCAGGACCGGGTCGACCTGTCCCGGGCCAAGGCCGCCTTCCGGCTCGCGCTCAACGACTACACCGACGAGGAGGCGACGGCGGGGGAGGGCCTGGACGCCGGCCTGGCCAAGACCTTCCCGGCCTCCGACCCCGTGGCCGTGCCCGGGACCGCGCCGAAGGACGGCTCACCCGCCCCGGCCGACGCGCCCGACCGGGTGCCGTCATGGCGGGCGTCGCGGCCGACCGCGGTCACCCTGGCCGACGGCACCAGCTTCGACCTCGACCACGGCGCGGTCACGATCGCCGCGATCACCTCCTGCACCAACACCTCCAACCCCTCGGTGATGATCGCCGCGGCGCTGCTGGCCAAGAACGCCGTCGAGCGGGGACTCGAGCGCAAGCCCTGGGTCAAGACCACGCTGGCGCCCGGCTCCAAGGTCGTGATGGACTACTACGACCGCGCCGGCCTGACCCCCTACCTCGACAAGCTCGGGTTCAACCTCGTCGGCTACGGCTGCACGACCTGCATCGGCAACTCCGGTCCGCTGATCCCCGAGGTCAGCCAGGCCGTGCAGGAGCACGACCTCGCCGTGGTGTCGGTGCTCAGCGGCAACCGGAACTTCGAGGGCCGGATCAACCCCGACGTGAAGATGAACTACCTCGCCTCGCCGCCGCTGGTGGTGGCCTACGCCCTGGCGGGCACGATGGACCTCGACCTGTTCACCGAGCCGCTGGGCACCGGCAGCGACGGCCAGCCGGTCACGCTCGCCGACATCTGGCCCTCCCCCGAGGAGGTGCAGGCGGTCGTGAACCAGGCCCTGCAGACCGAGATGTTCGGGGAGAAGTACGCCTCGGTGTTCGACGGTGACGACCAGTGGCGGGCGTTGCCCACCCCGGAGGGCGACACCTTCGAGTGGGACGAGGCCTCCACCTACATCCGCCGGCCCACCTTCTTCGACGGGATGGGGGCCGAGCCCGACCCGGTCACCGACATCGCCGGCGCGCGGGTGCTCGCCAAGCTCGGCGACTCGGTGACCACCGACCACATCTCGCCGGCCGGGGCGATCAAACTCGAGAGCCCGGCGGGGGAGTACCTGACCGCTCACGGGGTCGAGCGCCGCGACTTCAACTCCTACGGCTCCCGCCGGGGCAACCACGAGGTGATGATCCGCGGCACCTTCGGCAACATCCGGCTGCGCAACCAGCTCGCCCCCGGGACCGAGGGAGGGTTCACCCGCGACCTGCTCGGCGACGGCGAGGTGACCTCGATCTACGAGGCGTCGGAGCGCTACCAGGCCGCGGGCGTGCCGCTGGTGGTGCTGGCCGGGGCCGAGTACGGCTCGGGGTCCTCACGGGACTGGGCTGCCAAGGGCACGCTGCTGCTGGGGGTGCGGGCGGTCATCGCCACCTCCTTCGAGCGGATCCACCGGTCGAACCTGATCGGGATGGGGGTCCTGCCGCTGGAGTTCCCCGACGGCCAGGACGCCGACGCCCTCGGGCTGACCGGCGAGGAGACCTTCGACATCACCGGGGTCACCGCGCTCGACGAGGGGACGATCCCGTCCACCGTCACGGTCACCGCCCGCGGTGCCGACGGCACGACGACCACCTTCGAGGCCCGGGTGCGGATCGACACCCCCGGCGAGGCGGCCTACTACCGCCACGGCGGCATCCTCCGCTACGTGCTCCGGTCGCTGCGCGACGCCTGATCCGGCCCGATCCCGAGGCGGCACGGGCCCTGTGGCCCTGTCGTCCGGTCGGGTCGGTGGGGACGCTGGTGGGTCCACCGCCTGCCGCGGTGCGCTCGACGACGGCAGCCTCCAGGAGGCCTCGCCATGACGACGGGCACCTTGGAACTGGTCCGCGACGGCCCGGTCCGCTACCGCATCCCACGCACGGGGGCGATGCGCGTCCCCGGGGTGGTGTTCCTGTCCGACCGGCTCCTGCCGGCGGTCGAACAGGACGACGCCCTGCAGCAGGTCGCCAACGTGGCGACCCTGCCCGGCATCGTCGGCGCGAGCTACGCCATGCCCGACGTCCACCTCGGCTACGGCTTCCCGATCGGGGCCGTGGCCGCGACCGACATCGAGGAGGGCGGGGTCATCTCCCCGGGTGGGGTCGGCTTCGACATCTCCTGTGGGGTGCGGCTGCTCGCGGCCCCGCTGGACCGCTCGGAGCTGGGTCGCCACCTCGAACCCCTGATGGACGCCCTGGCCGCGGTGATCCCCGTGGGGTCGGGACCGGGCGGGGTGTGGGAGCTCGATGACGAGGCCGACCTCGACCAGCTCCTGCGCGGCGGCGCAGCCGAGGCCGTTCGGCTCGGCCACGGGGAGCCCGGCGACCTGACCCGGTGCGAGGACGGTGGCGCGCTCGAGGGCGCTGACCTCGCGGCGGTGAGCACGCGTGCCAAGCGGCGCGGCATGCGCCAGGTCGGCAGCCTCGGCTCGGGCAACCACTTCCTGGAGGTCCAGGAGGTCGCCGAGGTGCTCGACGACGCCGCCGCGGAGGCCTTCGGGCTCACCCCCGGCGGGGTGTGCGTGATGATCCACTGCGGCTCGCGTGGCCTCGGCCACCAGGTCTGCACCGACCACGTGGAGGCCATGGGTGAGGCCATGCCGCGGGCGGGCATCCAGGTCCCCGACCCCCAGCTGGCCTGCGTCCCCGTCGACAGTCCCGAGGGACGGCGCTACCTCGGTGCGATGGTGGCCGCCGCCAACTTCGGTCGGGCCAACCGGCAGCTGCTGACGGAGGCCACCCGCGACGCCTTCGCGCGGGTGCTCGGCCGGCGGGAGCTGCGGCTCGTGTACGACGTGTCCCACAACCTCGCCAAGCTCGAGGAGCACGAGGTAGAGGGCCGGGTCCGCCGCCTGTGCGTGCAGCGCAAGGGCGCCACCCGGGCGCTGCCGCCGGGCCACCCGGAGCTGCCACCGGACCTGCGTGCCGTCGGCCAGCCCGCGCTGGTGCCCGGATCGATGGGCACCAGCTCCTACGTGCTGGTGGGGCTGCCCGACAACGAGGCGTTCCACTCGACGGCCCACGGCGCGGGGCGCGCGATGAGCCGCCATGCCGCACGCCGTCGGTGGCGGCCCGCCGAGCTCGACGCGGAGATGTCGGGGATCGGTGTGGTGGTCCGTGCCGGCTCACGACGCGAGCTCCCCGAGGAGGCGCCGGGGGCCTACAAGGACATCGAGGAGGTCGTCGCCGTGTCCGAGCAGGCCGGTCTGGCGCGGCCGGTGGTGCGGCTCCGACCGCTCGGGGTCGTGAAGGGCTGACCCGGGCGGGCCCGGCGCGGCGGCCTGGGCGGCCCCGTGCCACGACGGCGGGGCCGTCGACCTC
>SLQK01000044.1 GCA_007131525.1 Nitriliruptoraceae bacterium
CCCCGGTGCCGACCCTGGTCGTGGCGCTGGTCCTCGGCGGGTTCGGCTACGCCGGCCTGACCAACATCTCGACCGAGTTCTCCTTCACCGACTTCCTCCCCGAGGACGCCCCGGTGGTCATCACGCTGGCGACGATCGAGGACGCCTTCGGCGGTGGCTTCGGTGAGACCACGCAGGTGCTGGTCGAGGACGCCGAGCTGACCGACCCCGAGGTGTTCAACGCCTTCTCCGACGTCGCCGCAGCCCTCGGGGACACCCCCGACGTGTTGACGGTCTCGACCCCCGACGGCCCGGTCGCATCGGCCACCTCGCCGGCCACCCTGGTCCAGCAGCTGCTCCTGCCCGGTCCCGACGGGACGCCGTTGGTGCCCGGCTTCGGCGAGGCGGCGATCGCGGCGGGCTACGACCCTGAGTCCGGACGCATCGCCGAGGACGGGGACGTGGTGGCGCTGCTCGCCGCCGCCCGCGAGGTCGCGCCGGATCGCACCGAGGCGGTGCTCGCCTTCGACGGCGACACCCCCGTCGCCGCCCTGCTCGAGGTCGACACCCAGGCCGGTGACGACCGGGCGCTGGAGCTGAGGGACGCCATCGTCGACGACGCCGCGGCCTTGACCGACACCGGCGCGAGCATCGCCATCACCTCGGGAGCGATCATCACCGCCGGCATCGTGGAGTCGCTGTCGGACTCCCAGGTCGTGTCGCTGTTCATCACGCTCATCGCCGCCACGCTGGTCCTGATGCTGACCTTCTGGATCGAGAACCGCCGCCTCCTGCTCGGGGTGATCACGATGGTGCCCGTGGCGCTGGTCGTCCTGTGGACCTTCGGGTTGATGTACGTGAGCGGGATCCCCTTCGGCCCGGTGACGGCGACGCTGACCGGCCTGGCGGTCGGTATCGGGGTGCCCTACACCATCCACATGGCCCGGCGGTTCGAGGAGGACCGGCTGCGCTACGACTCCCTCGAGGAGGCGATCCGCGAGACGACCCGCAACACCGGCGGCGCCCTGGCGGGCTCGGCGTTCACCACCGCCGGCGGCTTCGGGATCCTGATCACCTCGACGTTGGTGCCCTTCCAGCAGATGGGGCAGGTCACGGCCTACGCCATCGTGCTGTCGCTGGCAGGGGCGTTGCTCGTCCTGCCGTCGTTGCTCGTGCTGTGGGAGGGCTGGCACCGGCGGCGCGGGGAGCCCGTGGTGGAGAAGGAGACCGTCTCCATCGCCTGACCCCACCCGGTCGGGACCATCCGCTCTGTCGCGTGGGGGCGTGCCGGGGTGTGCTGGGGGTGGCGACGCCGGGCCACGCAACTCGGGTCGCCATCCCTGCGACGCCCGGAGGCAACCGCGTGCCCACCGACACCCCCCCGACGGACATCCTCTGCCCCTTCGATCTGCACGCCGACCCGATGGCGGGCGTCCTCAACTGTGAGCTCGCCGACGACCCCCACTACACCGGCCTCGAGGTGCAGTGGTTCGACGACGCCGAGCACGGCCGAGGCGTGCTGGTCTTCCTCGCGCGCCGTGCCGACCGACTGGTCGACTACTACGTCGAGCCGGGCCTGCGCGTGGACCGCGCCAACTACGTCCTGGGCGCCGGCATCGGGGAGTGGACGGAGCTGACGTTCCGGGCTGCAGAACTGGACGTCGATCCCTCCGGCGTGCGCTGCCACGTGGCCTTCACCGACCTCGCGGGCCGCGACATCGAGGTGGAGGTCGACGACCGCCGGCCGGGTGAGCGTGCCACGGGCAGCCTCCTCGCCCCGGTCGGCTCCACGATCGAACAGCCGGAGTCGCTGCTGCTCGTCCACCTGCACGGCTTCGACCTCGTCCGTCGCGGTGAGGTCGAGCCCCGGGTGAGCATCGACGGTCGCCCAGCGTCGACGGGCGCGCTGCCCGGCCGCGCCCTGCACGGTCGCGAGCTCATCAAGTACGCCGCGCCCCTGACGGTCATCACGCTGAACCGCGCCCACGACGGGCCGCTGCGGCGGGTGTCTGCTGGCGACGGCGTGCGGATGGACGTGCACGGCATCGCCGCGTTGGAGGAGCACGCTGACGGGGACCGGGTGCGCCTCGAACTGCGCCCTTCCTTGCCCGACATCGAGGCGCTTCCCGACCAGCACACCCGCACCGGGGACTGGCGGGTGTTCCCCGGTGACCTGCCGGAGCTGGCGGGAGGCCGGTGGCAGGTCCACCGCGACGGTGACCAGGTCGCCATCGACCTCGAGGTGACGCGTGGCTGGCGGCCGGGTCCGCTCCCGCCGCTCATGCGCACGGTGACCACGGTCCTCCCGGTGTTCCGTCGGTGGCCGACCACCTACCGGTGGCGGGGGGTCGTGACGCTCGGGCAGCAACCGAGCCTGCGGTCGGGGTGGGAGCGCACGGCTGGTGGTGGCGGTGACGCCTACCGGCGGGCGACGGGGTCCGGGGGCTGACCGCCGCCGCTGGTCGTCTCCATGTTCTCCACAAGCGATGCCGAACTCCTTGCATCGAACGTATGTTCGGCTATGCTGGGCTTCAAGGCCAGGCTCACCGCAGGAGCACTGGACCGGCCGCCCCGGAGATGTGATGGCACCGATCAGCGATCGACCAGCCCCATCGGGTGACGCTGCCCGTCGGGTGTCGGTCGCGTGCGCGGGCTCCGGTTGGCGCTCCAGGTCCTCGGGTGAGCGGGGTGCCGCCGCCGGCTGGCCTGCCTCGGGCGAGTGGGGTGCCGCCGCCCGGCGCTGGCCGCTGGCTGGTGCGGTCGCCTCGGAGCCGGCCGGCGCGTGGTCCCTCGACCCCCTCGAGCCGTTGCACACAGCGATCGACCGGGTGGTCGGTCTCGACCTCGACCAGCTCCCCGACGACGAGGTGACGGCGCGGTTGGCCGCCCTGCGGCGACCGATCGCCCGGCTGGCAGCCGAGCGGGCGCGGTTGACCGCGGAGCTCGAGCGCCGGGCCACGTCGACCGCTGACGATCCGGCCAAGCAGGCTGCGGCACGCCGGCGGCTGCGCCGCGATCTCACCGACCAGAGCCACGCCAGTCCGGCCGACACCAAGCGCGATGCCGAGGCGGGTCAGATCGCCGACGAGCACGATGCCACCGGAGCGGCCTTCCACGCCGGGGACATCACCGCCGATCACGTCCGCCTGATCGGCGAGACCCTCGAGGCCGTGGCCCCGGACACGCGCGCCGAGGTTGAGGACGCCCTGCTCGAGGTGGCGGGACGGACCAACACGGTCGTGTTCGGACGCCACGCCCGCGAGGTCGCAGCACGTCATGCGCCCGAGCTCCACGATCGGCGGGCCAGCCGCCAGAACCTCCAGCGACGGGTGCGCGCCTACGACACGCCTGACGGCGGCTTCGCCTTCTCCGGCCTGCTCTACGGTCTCGCTGCCGAGACGGCGCGCACCGCGCTCGACGCGTTCCGGCGCCCCGATGCCGTCGGGGAGCACCGGACCCCGGAGCAGCGCAGCGCTGATGCCTTCGAGCAGCTGTGCGACAGCGCCCTACGGGCCGGCGAGGCACCGACGCAGCACGGTGTGCGTCCCCAGGTGGTCGTGACGATCCCGCTGGAGGAGCTCCTGCGAGGTGGCGCCGGACTCGCCCGGTTCGCCTCGGGAGAACCGATCAGCATCGACAAGCTCCGCACGCTGCTGTCTGACTGTGCCTGGGCTCGGGTCCTCCTCGGGCCCGACAGCACGCCTCTCGAAGCCTCCGAGGCCGTGCGGACGGTCCCGGCCGGGCTGTGGCGGGCCCTGGTCGCGCGTGACGGTGGCTGCCGGTGGCCTGGGTGTGACGCGCCTGCGGCCTGGTGTGACGTCGCGCACGGCGCGCAAGCCTTCGCCCGGGGTGGCCAGCTCGCACCGGGCAACGCGGCGCTGCTCTGCAGGCGCCACCACCGGCGCTTCGATCACAGCGACCTACGGATCCGCATCGACGGCGCCAGCGTGACCTTCCACGATCCTTCGGGTCGCCCGATCGCGCGGGACGATGCCGCGGCCCGTGCGGGGCCGGGTCCACCGGCCGGATCGGGTCCGCCGGCCGGA
>SLQK01000326.1 GCA_007131525.1 Nitriliruptoraceae bacterium
CCCGGGTACCGCGAGACCGCCGCCTACGGCCACGTCGGCCGCGAAGGCGACCGGTTCACCTGGGAGCGGACGGACCGCGCGGAGGCGCTCAAGGCCGCCGCCGGCGCCTGAGCCCGGTGGCCGGGTCCCCGCGCGTCGCCCACGTCGTCGTCGAGGTCGCGCCGTTCCACCTCGACCACCCCTTCGACTACCTCGTCCCCGACGACCTCGAGGTGGCGGTCGGCCAGCGTGTCCAGGTCGTGTTCTCCGGCCGGCGGGTCCGCGGGCTCGTGGTCGGCACCGCCACCTCCAGCGAGGTGGCCGCGACCCGGCTCCGCCCCATCGCCCGGGTGCTGGGACCCCACCGCTGGGTGCGGCCCGACGAGCTCGAGGTCCTGCGATGGGCCGCCGCCCGGTTCGGTGCCCCCCTGGCCGACGTGCTCCGGCACGCCCTGCCCAACCGCACCGTCGACGTGGAGCGCCGCGCCGCCGAGGCCGGCTGGTTCCCCCCGGCGGTGGCGGTGCGGCCCCGTTCCGACCCCCCGCCCGACGACGGTGCCCTGGCCGGGTCCTGGCGGGCCTACGGTGAGGGGGGCGGTGTGCTGCGCGACGCCGTGGCAGGCGGCGCCGGGTCCTTCCTGTGGCGCCCGCTCCCCGGCGAGGATGTGGCCGCCCGGCTGGCTGAGCTGACCCAGCTGTGCCTGGCCAACGACCGCGACGTGCTCCTGCTGGTGCCCGACCCGGCGTCGCCGACCGCCGATGCGGTGCTGACCTCCGCGGGCGACCTCGCCGTGGACCTACGTGGCGGGCCCGCCCCCCGCACCGTGTACCGCCGCTGGTTGCTGGCCCGCACCGGCCAGGCCCGGGTCGTCGTCGGCGAGCGCGGGGCGGCGTTCGTCCCGCTGGAGCGGCTCGGGCTCGCGGTGGTCCTGGACGAGGCGAACCCGGCCTACAAGGAGCGACGCAGCCCCCGGCACCACGCCCGGGAGGTGGCCCTGGAACGGGCGCGTCGGGCCGGCGGGGTCGGCCTGCTGGTCGGCACCGTGCCCTCGGCCGTCGCGTGGCGGCTCCTGCGGGAGCGGCGGCTCACCCCGGTCGTCCCCGACCGCGACACCGAGCGCCGGGCCCGGCCCCGCGTGCGGATCGTGACCGGCCAGGACCAGCCCCGGGCCCGGTTGCTCCGGGAGTCCACCGCGGCGCTGCGTGCCGCGACCCGGGCGGGGACCTACGGCGTCGTCCTGGCCGCGCGGCGCGGCGAGGGTCGGGCGCTGGTCTGTCGCGACTGCGGTGAGCGGCTGACCTGCCGGGTCTGCGCCGCCAGCCTCTCCTCCGACGGCGGCGCCGGGACGGCCTGCGAGGGCTGCGGTGACCGGCGCCCGCGGCGGGCACCCTGCCGCGCCTGCCGGGGCACCGAGGTGGTGCCGCTGGCGGCCGGTGCCCAGCGCCTCGGTGCGGAGCTGCGCCGTGGGAGCGAGGTGGAGGTGGTGGTCCTCGAGGGCTACGGGCAGTCGCCGCCCCCACCGCCCGCGATCCTGGTCACCACCCGGGGCTCGGTGCTGGACCGCCCACCCGGCCCGGTCGGCGCCGTCGTGCTCCCCGACCTCGACGGTGCGCTGCGGCGCCCCACCCTCGACGCCGCCGAGGACACGCTGCGCCTGGCCTGTCAGGTGGCGGCCTGGACCGTCGACGCCGGGCGGGATCCGGCCACCTCGACGGTGGTGGTCCAGACCCGCGAGCCCGAGCATCCCGCGCTGGCGGCGC
Source organism: Nitriliruptoraceae bacterium (assembly GCA_007131525.1). Taxonomy (GTDB): domain Bacteria; phylum Actinomycetota; class Nitriliruptoria; order Nitriliruptorales; family Nitriliruptoraceae; genus T1Sed10-7. Next base: position 1,741 of record SLQK01000326.1, read on the forward strand.
TGGCCGCCTGGGACCCCGGGGGGTTCTGGCGGCACGAGGTGGCGACCCGCGCCGCGCTGCGGTTCCCACCCGCTGCCCACGCGATCCGGGTGACGGTCCCGCCCGGTGCCGCCGTCGACGACCGGCCGGTCGCAGCGGCCCTGGCGGCCGGCCTCGCGCCGGGCGACGACCTGCTGGGCCCGGTGCCGGCCGACGGCCGTGACGGCTACCTGATCAAGTGCGACGACCGGGCCGCCACCCTGGCGGCCCTCGCACCGCTCCGGTCGGCGGCCAGCCGGGCGGGGGTGGAGCTGCGGGTGGACGTCGACCCGGTCGACGCGCTGTAGGGGACACCCCGCCGCGGTTGCCTACCATCGCGCCAGCGACCAAGGAGCCGCCGGTGGGCAGGATGGAGATCCGCATCTTCGGTGACCCCGTGCTGCGCCAACGGGCCCACGAGGTCACCGACTTCGACGGTCGCCTGGCCACCCTCGCCGAGGACATGCTCGAGACCATGCGCGCCGCCGAGGGTGTGGGCCTCGCGGCCAACCAGGTCGGGGTGCTCAAGCGCCTGTTCACCTGGGAGGTCGCCCTGGAGGCCGAGGATGGGACCCGCTCGACCGAGGGTGGGGCCGTGGTCAACCCGCAGCTGCTCGACGCCTCTGAGGAGCTCCAGGACGGCGACGAGGGGTGCCTGTCCTTCCCCGGGCTGTTCTACCCCCTCGAACGGCCGCTGCGGGTCGAGGTCGCCTACCAGGACGTCGTCGGCGACGACCACCGGGTCGAGCTCGAGGGCTACTTCGCCCGCATCTGGCTCCACGAGATGGACCACCTCAACGGCATCCTGTTCGTCGACCACCTCGCGGCCCACGACCGCAAGGCGGCGCTCAAGCAGATGCGGGAGTACCGGCTGGCCGCCGGCCTCGACGACCCGGAACCACCGCGGCCCGGCGGCCTGCTGCTCGGCCGTCATCGCCGCTGACCACCGGAGCCCAGCATGCGCATCGCCTTCCTCGGTACCCCTGACGTCGCGGTCCCGAGCCTCGACGCCCTGGTCGCCGCCGACGACATCGAGGTGGTCGTCGTGCTCTGCAACCCCGACCGCCCCAGGGGCCGGTCCCGCACCCCCGTGCCGCCGCCGGTGAAGGTCGCGGCCGAGCAGCACGGCATCGAGGTGTGGCAGCCGAGGCGGCCGCGGGAGGTGCTGGAGGAGTTCCGAGCGCTCGCGGTGGATGCCTGCGCGGTCGTCGCCTACGGCGCGCTGCTACCCCCCGACGTGCTGGCCGCCGGTGGTGCCGGGTTCGTGAACCTCCACTTCTCCCTGCTGCCGAGGTGGCGGGGGGCCGCGCCGGTCCAGCACGCCCTGCGGGCCGGGGACGAGGTGACCGGGGTGACCACCTTCGTGCTCGACGAGGGCATGGACACCGGGCCGGTGCTCCGCCGCGTCGAGGTCCCGGTCGAGCCCGGCGAGCGCGCGGGTGACCTGCTGGCCCGGCTCGCCGAGCTCGGTGCCCCGGTGCTCGTGGAGTCGCTGCGGGCGCTGCACGCCGGCGAGCAGCCCGTCCCGCAGCCCGCGGAGGGGGCGACGCTCGCGCCCAAGATCCACCCCGAGGACGTCCAGCTCGACCTGTCCCGACCCGCCGAGGAGCTCAGCCGCCTGGTCCGCAGCGCCGACCCTGCGCCCGGTGCCCACACCACCTTCCGGGACGCGCGGCTGAAGGTGTTCGGCGCCGTCCCCGTGGCGGCGGCGAGCAGCCCGGAGCAGGACACCGCTCCGGCGGCCGGCACGGTGGTCGCCGTCGACAGGGAAGGGATCGTCGTCGCCTGCGGCAGCGGGGGGCTGCGGCTCACCGAGGTCCAGCCGGCCGGCAAGCCCCGGATGGCCGCGACCGCCTTCGCGAACGGCGCCCGGATCGAGGTGGGGGAGCTGCTCGGCGGCGCTGACCCCGAGCCGTGAGCGGTGCGACCGGGCTCGCCGCACGGCGGGCCGCACTCGCGGCCCTGACCCGCGTCGAGGAGCAGGGGACCTGGTCGAACCTCGCCGTCCCGGAGGCGATCGCCCGGCTCGACGAGCCCCGTGACCGGGCCTTCGCCGCCCACCTCGCCTACGAGACCCTGCGGTGGGAGGGGACGCTGGACGCCGCGCTCGCCCTGGTCCTGCGCCGTCCCCTGGCCGACGTCGAGCCGGCGCTGCGGCGGATCCTGCGGCTCGGCGCCCTGCAGCTGCTGATCAGCGATGTGCCGGCCCGGGCGGCGGTGGACACCAGCGCGCAGCTCGCCCGGTCCGTGGTCCCGCCGGGTCGGGCGAAGGGAGCCGCCGGGTTCGTCAACGGCGTCCTGCGGGCCCTGCACCGCCGGGGCGACGACCTCGGTTGGCCCGACCGGGGCGAGGACGCCGTCGGCCACCTGGCGCTCAGCACGGCGCACCCCCGCTGGGTGGTGGAGGACCTCACGGACCGCTTCGCCGTGGACCGGGTGGCGGCCATCCTCGCCGCCGACGACGTCGCGCCCGGGGTCACCCTGCGGGCCAACACCGATCGTGCGGCGCTCCTGGCCGAGCTCGCTGCGCTCGGCATCGACGCCGCACCCGGGGCGACGCCCGGTGCCGTCCGCGCCCCGGGGCTCGACCCGCGGGAGCTCGCCGCCGTCGCCGAGGGCCGGGCCGTGGTCCAGGACGAGGCGTCGATGCGGGTCGCGCTGGCCACCGGGGCGGGCCAGGGCGCCACGGTCCTGGACCTGTGCGCCGGACCCGGTGGCAAGACCACCCACCTCGCCCACCTGGTGGGTCCCACGGGCCGGGTCACCGCCGTGGAGCTCCACCCCCACCGGGCCCGCATGATCACCGCCGCCGCCGCGCGTCAGGGTGTCGAGGTGGAGGTCCTGGAGGGTGACGCCCGCACCCCACCGCTGCCCGAGGAGCGACGCTTCGACGTGGTCCTGCTCGACGCGCCCTGCACCGGGCTCGGCACGGGCCGCCGGCGGCCCGAGGTCCGTTGGCGCCGTCGTCCCGAGGACGCTGCGGCGCTGGCCGGGCTGCAGCTCGAGCTCCTGCGAGCGGCCGCCCACCGGGTGGCGCCGGGCGGGCGGCTCACCTACGCGGTGTGCACCTGGACCGCGGTCGAGACCACCGGGGTCGCCGACGCCTTCGACCGGGATGACGCCGCCTCGGGGTTCACCCGGACCGGCACCACCCAGCTGTGGCCCGACACCGACGACACCGACGGGATGTTCATCGCGACGTGGGTGCGTCGTGGGTGCGCGGAGCGGTCGACCGACCGTGCCGGGTGAGCGCTACGATCGTGGACCGTTCCGGTGTGCGAGCCGTGCCGGAGCCGCCACGGGGGCGGGGAAGGGGAAGGGTGAGTCGGTGACCGAGCTGTCCATCGCACCGTCGATCCTGGCGGCGGACTTCGCCCGGCTCGGGGCCGAGGTCGCCGAGGTCGCGCCGGTCGTGCCCTCGATCCACGTCGATGTCATGGATGGCCACTACGTCCCGAACATCTCCCTGGGCCATCCCGTGGTCGCCTCCCTGCGACGGGCCACCGACCGGGAGCTGGACTGCCACCTCATGATCACCGCCCCAGCGGTCTACGCCCCGCAGCTGGTCGACCTCGGCGCGGACGCGATCACCTTCCACCCCGAGGTGGAGGACGACCCGCTGCGGCTGGTCCACCGACTGCACGAGCAGGGGGCCCGGGTCGGTGTCGCCATCAAGCCCGCGCACCCGGTGGCGATGGTGACCGAGCTGTTGCCGCACGTGGATCTGCTGCTGGTCATGACCGTCGAACCCGGGTTCGGTGGGCAGGAGTTCCTGCCCCACGCCGTCGAGAAGGTCGCCGAGGCGGCTCGCTGGCGCCGTGACCACGGCGCCCGTTTCCGCATCCAGGTGGACGGTGGGATCGCGGCGGGCACGATCGCTGCGCCCGCGGCCGCCGGCGCCGAGGTGTTCGTGGCGGGCTCGGCGGTGTTCGGCGCGAGCGACCGGGTGGAAGCCTGCGAGGACCTGCTCCGGCGAGCCAGGGCCGCCGCCGGGGTGGAGGTCGGTCAGTGAGCGCCCGCGTCCTGGTCGCCGACGATGACGAGGACATCCGTGCCTACCTGGAGGTGACCCTCCAGCTCGCCGGGTTCCACGTGCTGCTCGCCGCCGACGGTGCCGAGGCCGTCCAGGTCGCCCGGGCCGGTCGGCCCGACGTGATCCTGCTCGACGTGATGATGCCGACCCTCGACGGCCTCGACGCGCTCCGGCAGCTGCGTGACGACCCTCGCACCGGCCACCTGCCGGTGATGCTCCTGACGGCCCGGGTGCAGACCGATGACGCCATCTACGGCCTGGACGCCGGCGCCGACGACTACCTCACCAAGCCCTTCGATCCCGACGAGCTGGTCGCCCGGGTCCGGGCGGCGCTGCGCCGGGCGGAGACCCAGCGCACCCGCAACCCGCTCACCGGCCTCCCCGGCAACGAGTCCATCCTCGCCCGGCTGTCCCGGTGGTTGCACCGCGGTGCCGGGTTCGCCCTGCTCTACGTCGACCTGGACCGGTTCAAGCCCTTCAACGACCACTACGGCTTCCTGCGGGGCGACGACGCGCTGCGGGGGGTGGCGACGGTCCTGCAGGCGGTCCGTGACGAGCTGGACGACCCGGAGGCCTTCGTCGGCCACGTCGGCGGTGACGACTTCGTGTTCCTAGTCCGGCCCGAGCTGGCCCTGACCGCCGCCAAGCGGATCTGCCAGCGCTTCGACGCGCTCGTCCCCACCCTGTACGACCCCGACGACCGCGCCGCCGGCTCGATCGAGGTGCCCGACCGGCGTGGCGTCCCCCAGCGCTACGACCTGCTGTCGTTGTCGATCGGGATCGCCTCCACCGAGGTGCGCGACTTCGCTCACCACGGGGACATGGTGGCCACCGCGACGGAGATGAAGCGCTACGCCAAGAGCCGGACCACCCCGGGCTCGGACTTCGCCATCGACCGGCGCTCGCCCGAGGACGGCGTGGAGATGGAGGTCGTGCTCCCGTGAGCCCGGCGGGCAGGCCGCCCGGTCTGGTCCCGTCATGAGGTCGGTGGAGCGCGCCGCCCTGGCGCGGGCCGTCGCGCTGGCGGCCCGGGCGCACCCGCGGGTCAGCCCGAACCCCGCGGTCGGCTGCGTGCTGCTGCGGGGCGACCGGATCGTCGGGGAGGGCGTGACCGAACCGCCCCCCGGTCGCCACGCCGAGGTGGTCGCGTTGGCGGCGGCGGGTGACGCGGCCAGGGGCGCCACCGCGGTGGTGACCCTGGAGCCCTGCGCCCACCACGGCCGCACGCCGCCCTGCACGACGGCCCTGCTCGCCGCCGGGGTCGCACGGGTCGTGATCGGGCACCCCGACCCCCACGCGCTCGCCGCCGGCGGCGCCACGGCGCTCACGGCGGCGGGGGTCGAGGTGGTGGGTCCCCCGCCGCCTGGCACGGTGTTCCGCGGCGGCGTGGCGGGTCAGCTCGAGGGGTTCCTCACCGCGGTCGGCGAGGGCCGACCCCACGTCACCCTGAAGGTGGCGGTGACCGCGGACGGGTCCGTGGACCCGCCGCCGGGTCAGCGCTGGGTCACCGGCCCCGCGGCGCGCCGCGCCGTCCACCGCTGGCGCTCGGAGGTCGACGGGGTCCTGGTGGGCAGCGGCACCGTGCTGGCCGACGATCCCCGCCTCGACGTGCGTGACGTCGACCACGCCCACCAGCCCTCGGCGGTCGTGCTGGACGCCCGGCTCCGCACCCCGCCGACCGCCCGGGTCGCGCGGCCCGGCACCGTGATCGTCACCGTCGACCTCGATGGCCACGACACCCCTGCGCTGGGTCCGCACGCGCAGCGGGCAGCCCGCCTGCGCGACACCGGCGTCCACCTCGTGGCGGTGCCCGCCGCCGCCGACGGCCGCGGTGTCGCACTCCCGGCGGCGCTGGCCGCCCTGGCCGGGACCGGGATCGTGTCCCTGCTCGCCGAACCGGGGCCTACGCTGTCGGGCGCGCTGCTGCGCGCCGGGCTCGTCGACCGACTGGTCCGGCACGTCGCCGTCCACCTCGGCGACGCCACCCCGAGTGCCCTGACCACCCCGCCCCGGGGGGCCTGGAGCCTCGAACGCAGCGGAGGGGCCGGAGCCGACGCGATCGTGCAGTACCGGGCGCTCCGCACGCCCCCCCGAAGCATCGCCCCACCGACCCCCCACACGTGAGGAGCCCAGGGATGTTCACCGGCATCGTCGAGGAGCTCGGCCAGGTCGCCGACATCGAGGTCCACGATGGCCATGCGCGCCTGCACATCCGGTGCCGCGAGGTGCTCGACGGCGCTGTGGTCGGCGACTCCATCAGCGTCGACGGCACCTGCCTGACCGTGACGACGCTGCCGGAGGAGGGGTTCACCGCCGACCTGATGGCCGAGACGCTCAGGGCCACCGCCCTCGGCGACCTCGAGGTCGGACGGCCCGTCAACCTGGAGCGGGCCATGCGGGCCGACGGGCGCCTGGGTGGCCACATGGTGCAGGGGCACGTCGACGGGGTCGGCACGATCACGGACCGCGAGGAGCTGCCGGGGACCGTGTTCGTCACGATCGACGCGCCGGCGTCGCTGGCGCGCTACCTGGTGCCGAAGGGGTCGATCTGCGTGTCGGGGGTCAGCCTCACCGTGGTCGACCGCACCGACGTGGGACGGTTCCGCATCGGTCTGATCCCGCACACCCTCGACGTGACGACCCTCGGGGTGTTGGGTGTGGGGGACCGGGTCAACCTCGAGGTGGACGTGATCGCCAAGTACGTCGAGCAGCTGCTGGCCGGTGGCGCACCGAGCCCCTACGTGCCCACCGACGTCGGCGGCGAGGAGGGTGCGTGAGCTCCTTCGCCACGATCGACGAGGCCATCGCCGTGCTCGCCGATGGCGGCATGATCGTGGTCGTCGACGACGAGGACCGGGAGAACGAGGGTGATCTGGTGCTCGCCGCCGACGCGGTCACCTCGGAGCAGATGGCCTTCGTGATCCAGCACACCTCGGGGTTCGTGTGCGTCCCCATGCTCGGCGACGACCTCGATCGTCTCGAGCTCCCCCCGATGGTCGCCCGCAACCAGGACCCCAAGGGCACGGCCTACGCGGTGTCGGTCGACGCGGTCGCCGGCACCTCGACGGGGATCTCGGCCGCCGACCGGGCGCGGACCTGCCAGGTCCTCGCCGACCCGGCCACCACCCCCGACGACATCACCCGGCCCGGTCACGTGCTCCCCTTGCGCTACCAGCCGGGTGGGGTCCTGCACCGGCTGGGTCACACCGAGGCGTCGGTGGACCTCGTCCGGCTCGCCGGTCGTCGGCCCGCCGCGGTGATCTGCGAGGTGGTGAACCCCGACGGGTCGATGGCCCGGGTCCCCGACCTCGAGCGCTTCTGCGCCGAGCACGACCTGAAGATGGTCACCATCGCCGACCTGGTCGCCTACCGGCGGGCGCGGGAGACCCTGGTCGAGCGGGTCGCGATCGCCAAGCTGCCCACCCCCTACGGGGACTGGCGGATCATGGGCTACCGCAACTCGCTCGACGGCAACGAGTCCCTGGCGCTGCTGTTCGGTGAGCCCGAGGGCAAGCCCGATGTCCTGGTCCGCATGCACTCCGAGTGCCTGACCGGTGACGTGTTCCGTTCCCTGCGCTGCGACTGCGGGCCCCAGCTCGACCTGGCCATGGCCCGCATCGCCGAGGAGGGTGAGGGCGTCATCGTCTACCTGCGGGGCCACGAGGGCCGTGGGATCGGGCTCCTGCACAAGCTGCGGGCCTACGAGCTCCAGGACAACGGGGCCGACACCGTCGAAGCGAACCTCAGCCTCGGTCTGCCCAACGACTCCCGGGACTACGGCATCGGGGCGATGATCCTCGCCGACCTCGGCTTCTCGACCCTGCGGCTGCTGACCAACAACCCGGCCAAGCGGGCGGCGTTGTCGGGGTTCGGCCTGTCGATCGTGGACCGGGTCCCGGTGGAGGTCCGCCCCAACCCGTCCAACGCGTTCTACCTCAGGACCAAGGCCGAGCGCATGGGCCACGACCTCGAGGGCGAGGACCTCCCGGTCTCGACCGGGGTCGGCGACCTGGCGGCTCAGGGCGTGCGCTCACCACGGGTGGTGGAGAAGCCGATGCTCGGGTTGGCGATGGCCCCGCCACCCGAGGAGCACGCCGACACCGACGACGACCGTCGTCGCCGAGCAGATGGGAAGGACAGCCCGTGAGCGACATCCGACACCTCGAGGGCACGCTCGACGCGGCCGGTCTCAGGATCGCCGTCGTGGCGGCGCGCTTCAACGAGACCATCGTGCGCCAGCTCGTCGACGGCGCCACGGGGGCGCTGCTGCGCCACGGCGCCCGGCCGGAGGACCTCACGGTGGTCTGGGTCCCGGGTGCCTGGGAGCTCCCCGTGGTGCTCGACCGCCTGGCTGCCAGCGGCGAGGTGGACGCGCTGGTGGCGCTCGGCTGCGTCGTCCGGGGCGAGACCACCCACTTCGACTACGTCGCCGGGGAGGGGTCGAACGGCACCGCCGCGGTCGCGCGCACCCACGGCATCCCGATCGGCAACGCCGTGCTGACCACGGAGAACTGGGACCAGGCCGTCGCCCGTGCCGGTGGCAAGCTCGGGAACAAGGGTGGCGAGGCCGCCCTGGCGGCGGTGGAGACCGCGACGCTGCTGCGGAGCCTGTGACCTCCGCCGCCGGCGAGGCCGCCGACCGCGGCGCGCACGAGTCCACCCCGGTCGTGGAGCCGCGACCGGGGGACAAGCGCGCGGCCCTGGCGGCTGAGCAGGAGCACCTCGACCGCATCCACGACCGGGTCGAGCTGCTGCGCCGTCGTGCGGAGGAGCGGGCGGCGGAGGCGGCGGCGGACCGGTCCGGTGCCACCTTCCAGGCGCGGTACGAGCGCGATGTCACCGCCCACCACCACGCCACGCGGCGGGCCCGCTTCACCTTCGGGGACGTGGAGTCCCTGGCGTTCGGCCGGCTGGACCTCTCCGACGGCGACGAGCTGCACGTGGGCCGGGTGTCGGTGATCGACGAGGATGGCGACGTGCTCCTGGTCGACTGGCGTGCCCCGGCGGCGGCCGCCTTCTACCAGGCCACGGCCGCCCGCCCCATCGGGGTGGCCCGGCGGCGGACGCTGGTGACCCGCGGGCGGGAGCTGGTCGACCTCGACGACGAGCTGCTCGACGGCACCGCCGCGGAGCGGCTCGGGCTGCGGGCCGTCACCGGGCAGGGGGCCCTGCTGGCGGCGCTCAGCCGCGATCGCAGCGGCACGATGCGCGACATCGTCGCGACGATCCAGGGGGAGCAGGACCGCATCATCCGGGCGCCCGCCACCGGCACCCTGGTCGTGTCGGGTGGGCCGGGGACCGGCAAGACCGTCGTGGCGCTGCACCGGGTCGCCTACCTGCTCTACCGCGACCGCGATCGGTTCGAGGGCCGGGGCGTGCTCGTGATCGGGCCGTCGGCCGCGTTCACCGAGTACACCGCCCGGGTGCTGCCGGCGCTCGGCGAGGACCGCGCCGTGCAGCGGCCACTGGCGGGCCTGGCGCCCCGGGGCGCCCGGATCCGGGGCTGGGACGACCCCGAGACCGCCCGCATCAAGGGCGACCTCGCCATGGTCGGGGTGCTCCGGCGCACCCTGGCCCGCGCCCTGCCGCCGATCCCCCCCACCACCCGCCTGTCCTTCGACGGCACCACCGTGTCGGTGCGGGGCGCCACGCTCGAGGACCTGCGTCGCCGCCATCTGGAGCGGCTCCGGGTCGACGTGCCCGGCGGCGCCTACCACGACCGTGCCCCCGTGGTCGCCGACGCGCTGGCCGACGTGCTGTTCGCGGCCTGGGCCTCCGCCCACCGCGCGGCCGGCCGGCGGGTGCCCGATGACCGGGAGGGCAGCGGGTTCACCGCCGCCGTGGACGCCGCCCCCGAGGTGACCCTGCTCCGGCGCTGCCTGTGGCCGGACGTGGATGCGGAGACGGTGCTGGCGGCGCTGGCCGACGGTGAGGTGCCCCTCGGTGAGGTGGCCGACGGGCTGCTGCCGGCGGCGGATGTAGGCCGGCTGGCCGCGGCCTGGGAGCGGGCGAGCTCCTGGACGATCGACGACGTGGCCCTGCTCGACGAGCTGGTCGCGCTGCTCGGTACCCCGACGGCCAGGCGTCCCACCCCCCGTCCCCGGGAGGAGGCCGACGAGGGCATCCGGCTCAGCACCGAGGCCCTGCACGTGGACACCCCCGTCGTGGACGTGGAGGCCGAGGGCTACCGCGACTTCGCCCACGTCGTCGTCGACGAGGCCCAGGACCTCAGCCCGATGCAGTGGCGGGCCGTCAGCCGGCGGGGCCCCTACGCCTCCTGGACGGTGGTCGGCGACCTGGCCCAACGCAGCCGGGTGTCGGAACCCTCCGACTGGGAGGCCGTCGCCGAGCTGATCGGTCGGCGGTCGGTCGAGATCGCCCGGCTGGAGGTGAACTACCGCACGCCGGCCGAGATCGCCGAGCTCGCCACCGAGGTGCTCGCCGCCGCCGGCCACGACCCGTCGCTGGCGCCGCGGGCCGTGCGCTCGGCCGGGGAGCGACCCCGCCACCTCGTCGCCGGTGACCTGCCGTCGGCCGCCGTCGAGGCGGTCGGTGCCCTGCTGGCGGCCCGGGGCGGCACCGTCGGCGTGCTCGCCGACGACGAGGACGTCACCGGCCTCCAGCGGGCCATCGCCTCGGGTGTGACGCGGGACGAGATCGACCGGGTCCGCGTGCTCGAGGTCCGCGAGGCCAAGGGGCTGGAGTTCGACGACGTCGTCGTGGTGGGCCCCGATCGCATCGTCCAGCGCTCCGAGGTCGGGACCCACCAGTTGTACGTCGCGGTGACCCGTGCGACCCGCACGCTGACCATGGTCACCGAGCCCGGGGTGATCTTCCCCGGCCACGACCGCTGCGACCGCAGCGACCGTAGCGACCGCATGGACGTCAGCGACCGCATCGACGGCAGTGACCGCAGCGAGCCGGCCTAGAGGCGGCAGGCGAGGATGTCGGTGACCAGGATCCCGCGGGCGCCGAGGTCCCACAGCTGGTCCATGATGGGGTTGGTCTCGCTGCGCAGCACCATCGACCGGACGGCCACCCACCCCTTGTCGTGCAGCGGGCTCACCGTCGGCGACTCGATGCCGGGGGTCAGGGCGCAGGCCTCGTCGAGGTGCTCGACCCGGACGTCGTAGTCCATCATCACGTAGCGACGGGCGATGATGACGCCGTTCAGCCGGCGCAGCAGCTGGTCGACCGCACCGTTCGAGACCGCCCCCTTGCGCCGGACCAGGACGGCCTCCGACTCGAGGATCGGATCACCGAGGATGTCCAGCCCGGCCTGGCGCAGGGTCGTTCCCGTGGACACGACATCGGCGATGACGTCGGCCACCCCGAGCCGGACGGCGGTCTCCACCGCACCGTCCAGCTTGATCACCTCGGCGTCGATGCCGCGGGCGTGGAGGTCCTGCTCGACGATGCCGGGATAGGAGGTCGCGATGCGGCGACCGGCGAGCTCCGCCACCGTCGTGGCCGTGCCCGGGACGGCGGCGTAGCGGAAGGTGGAGCGCCCGAAGCCGAGGGCGAGCACCTCCTCGGCGTCGTTCTCGCCGTCGAGCAGCAGGTCCCGGCCGGTGATGCCGACCTCGAGCTGTCCCGACCCGACGTAGGTGGCGATGTCCCGGGGGCGGAGGAAGAAGAACTCGGTGTCGTTGTCCGGGTCGGCCAGCACCAGCTCCCGCGGATCACGGCGCTGGCGGTAGCCGGCCTCGCGCAGCATGGCGGCGGCGGGCTCTGACAGGGTGCCCTTGTTGGGCACGGCGATGCGCAGCATCGGGACCTCGCAGGTCGGGGGCCCGGCGGGGCGGGCGGTGCGGACTTCTCGACAGGGGGAGCGGACCGGGTGCGCCGGCGACGCCGCGGCGCGGAGGTGACGGGCTCAGAGGTGAGCGTAGACGTCCTCGAGGCTGAGCCCGGCCGCCAGCATCAGGACCTGGGTGTGGTAGAGGAGCTGGCTGATCTCCTCCGCTGCGCGCTCGGGGGACTCGTGCTCGGCGGCCATCCAGGCCTCCGCCGCCTCCTCGACGACCTTCTTCCCGATGTGGTGGACGCCGGCGTCCAGCGCCGTCACGGTGCCCGAGCCCGCGGGGCGGGTCCGAGCCTTCTCGGACAGCTCGGCGAACAGCGCATCGAAGGTCTTCAACGTGCCACCTCGGCGTCGGGGAGTGGGTGGGCGGGGCCGGTGACCCGGCGGCCGGACGCTCGCCGGCCGCCAGCCTACGCGCCGGTAGGCTGGCCCGGAGACGACCGACCACCCGCCGACGCCGATGAGGAGCGCCGCGTGAGCGACGTCCCGTTCGATCCGTCCACCGCCGCCGACCTCGGGGGCCAGCAGCAGCCCTCGGAGGAGGAGATCCGCGCCTACCTGTCGCAGCTGCGCGAGGCGCCCGTCGACCAGGTGCTCGCCGAGGTGGTGAACGCGCTGCTGAACGCGGCCCAGGTCAAGATCGGCCGGCGGGACGGGCGGCTGCTGATCGACACGGTCTCGGCGGTCACGGACACGGTCCGTGGGCACGTGCCCGACGAGCTCACCAAGCAGCTGGACCAGGCGCTGACGCAGCTGCGGATGGCGCAGGTCGAGGGGGAGCAGCAGGTGGCCAAGGCCGCGGCGGCGGGCCAGGCCGAGTCCGGGGACCTGACCACCGACCCCTCCGCCGCCGACGAGGCGACGGGCGCAGGCGGGGACGGCCCCGCACCCGGGGCGGGGGAGCAGCCGCCACCGGCCTCACCACCGCCGGCGTCGGGCAGCAGTGCCGCCTCGCGGCTGTGGATCCCCGGACGCTGACCAGCGGCCCCGGGTCGCGGGTGCTGCGGTGCGGGGGTCCTGCGGCGCGGTGCACCGGTGCGGCTGCGCGGCTGCGGCGCGTGTCCTCGGGTGTGGCGGCGCTGGGATCGCAACCGATCGACCATGTGGTGGTCATCTCGTTGCGATCCGAGCTGCGTGGCTGCGG
>SLQK01000309.1 GCA_007131525.1 Nitriliruptoraceae bacterium
GAGGGGGCAGCGCAGCTCCAGGACCGGTGGCCGATGCGCAACGACGACAGCGGCACCGATGGGACGGACGAGCAGGCGCCGCCGGCGGGTGGTGACGACCGCTAGGGACCGTCGGGCCGGCGCTCCCCCGTCAGCCCAGCGGCCAGCGCGGCGGTGTCCAGTGCGCCTCCGGCCTCCAGGCCGGCGGCGAGCCTGGCTTCCCCGAGGAGCTCGCGGACCTGCTCCCGGGTCGTGGCTGCCTGCTCGCGGTTGATGAGGGGTGCCGGCGCTCCCATCGCCTGACGGTGTCGGTCTGCGGCACCGAGCAGCTCGGCGGCACGCTCCGGCTCATCCGACAGCACCTCGACGGCTGCCAGACCCTCGAGGGCGCCGGCGATCGCGTCGGGGTCGTGGCGTTCCACCGCCACCTCCAGCGACTCCGACAGCAGGCGGGCGGCAGCGGCCGCATCACCGTCCTGTAGGGCGAGGTGGCCGAGCCCCCACAGCGCGAAGGGGCGGCCGTAGGCGAACCCCGTCCAGTGATGCAGCGACAGCGCGTGCTCCCACCGTTCGCGGGCGCTGGCCCGCCGCTCCTGCCCCTTGGGTGTCAGGAGCCGGAAGGGACCGAGCAGCCGGTACTCCATCAGCTCCCTCCTGGGGGCACCGGGAGGAACCTAACAGCGGGCTCGGAGGCCGTGGCGTCGAGCTTTCCCCGGTCGCGGCGGCCCGAAAGCGGACGGAAAGCCGGCCCAAAGCTGGCACGGGCACGGTGGGTCCCACGCTGCACGAGGGGTGCAGCCAGGATCCGGAGCCAGACCGTGCTACTGCTGGAGGACGTCACCGTCGAGGTCGGCGATCGCCGCCTCCTCGACCGGGTGCGCCTCGCGGTCCGGCGCGGCGAACGGTTCGGCGTCGTGGCATCGAGCTCCGGCGAGCAGGCAGCGATCCTCTCCCTGCTCGCCGGTCGTCGCGAGCCGACGGCCGGCCGGGTCCGGATCGACGGGCTCGACCCGGTGGAGGACGCCGAGCTGCTCACCGGCCGCGTCGCCGAGGACCCGCAGGGGGCGGGGAGCGCTGATGTCCTGCTGCTCACCACCCCGGGTCCCTCGCTGGCCGCATGGCCGTGGGCGCGAGCTGCCGGCGGCCAGGACGCCGTCCCTGCGGCACCCCACCCCACCGTCCTGCTGGTCACCGCTGATGCGGCCCAGGCCCGGGCGGTCTGCGACCGCGTCGCCGTCCTGGCTGACGGCCGCGTCGTCGCCACCTTCGAGACCGACAGCGGGTCTCACCGCACCAACCCCAACCGACCACCGATCACCAGGAGCATGTCATGACCACCACCCCCGTCGTCCGCTTCACCGAGACCACCAAGCGTTTCGGCGACGTCACCGCGCTCGACCGCCTCACCCTGGACGTGGGCGAGGGCGAGATCGTCGGTCTGCTCGGCCCCAACGGCGCCGGCAAGACCACGACGCTGCGCACCCTCCTCGGGCTCATGCAGCCGACCAGCGGCAGCGCGCAGATCATGGGGATCGACGCCTGGTCCGACCCCGTCGCCGCCCACCGCCACCTCGCCTACATCCCCGGTGATGTCGCGGTGTGGCCGGAGCTGACCGGCGGGCAGATCCTGGACCTGCTGGGCGCCACCTCCGGTGGGTACGACGAGGCCTACCGCGACGAGCTGATCGAGCGCTTCAACTTCGACCCCCGCAAGAAGGGTCGCAGCTACTCCAAGGGCAACCGTCAGAAGGTCGCGATCATCGCCGCGCTGATGACCCGCGCGCCCTTCCTCGCGATGGACGAGCCGACCTCCGGGCTGGACCCGCTGATGGAGGCCACCTTCCAGGACTGCCTGCGTGAGGCGAAGAGCCGCGGGCAGACCATCCTGCTGTCCAGCCACATCCTCTCCGAGGTCGAGGCGGTCTGCGACCGGGTCGCCGTCCTGCGTCAGGGCGTCCTCGTCGAGCACGGGACCCTGGCCGACCTGCGTCACCTGCACGCCACCACCGTCGAGGCGACCTACGTCGGCGCGCCGCCGGCCCTGGCCGATGTCCCCGGTGTCGAGGACGTCGTCATCGCGAACGGGACCATCCGCCTGCAGGTCCACGGCTCCACCGACCCACTGCTCAAGGCGCTGGCCGCCGCCGAGGTGCACACACTCGCGATGCGTGAGCCGACCCTCGAGGAGCTGTTCCACGCCTACTACGACGAGTCCACCGAGCTGACCGCCACCGGCGCGTGAGTCGATCCGGGCGCGACCATGCCCGCTGAGGAGGCATCCAGATGAGCACCATCACCACCCGACCAACGACCCGTCCGTCGGTCGTCACGGCCGGCGGCTCCGACCGCACGACGCGGTCACCGTTCAGCGTGTGGCTGCGGCTCTACCGTCATCACCTCCGGCTGCTCCGGGGCGGCGCGATCGCGTGGATCAGCGGCATCACCCTCGTCAGCGTCGGGGTCGTCGCGACCTACGAGGACCGCTACTCCACCCCGGAGGAGCTCGCGCTGTTCGCCGAGATGGAGGGCGTCCCGGCCTTCGAGGCGATGCTGGGGCGGTTCGTCCAGCTCACCACCGTCGAGGGTGCCACCCTGTCGCGCTGGGGGATGTTCTCCATCCTCGCGGCGGTGTGGGGCATGCTCGCCGGCGCCCGCCTGCTCCGCCGCGCCGAGGAGCGCGGCCACCTCGAGAAGCTGCGGGCCGGCGTCGTCAGCCCCCGGGGCCTGACGTTGTCCGCGGTCGCCGCCCTGCTCACCACCCACGCGATCTTCGCCGTCGCCATCGGCGCCAGCCACACGTTGGCGGGGATGGACACCGCGACCTCCTGGGCGCTGGGCGGTGCCATGGCGCTGCTGACCGCGAGCTTCGCGCTGGCCGGTGCCGTCGCATCCCAGCTGGTGGCCTCCTACAAGCGTGCCGTCGGCCTGGTCGGCAGCCTGCTGGGCATCCTGCTCGGGCTCCGGCTGCTGGCCGCCGCCAGCGCCACCCCCGAGTGGGTGTGGTGGACCACCCCCTTCGGCTGGGTCGGCTTCCTGCACCCTGTCGACGAGGCCTGGGGCATCGTGTTCGCGGCGCTGTCCGCCCTCGTGCTGGTCCTCTTCCTCGCCGTCCTGGCACTGTCCCAGCGTGATCTGGCCGCAGGCTGGTTCGGTGGCGCCACCGACGAGCCCGCCCGTTCCCCGCGGCCGATGGGTGGGCACGCCTCCCTCGCCGTCCGGCTGACCGCGGCCGGGGCGCGGACCTGGGGCGCCATCATCGGGATCGTCGCGCTGGCCTTCGGGCTGCTGGCTCGGGACTTCTCCGAGGCGGTCGCCGACCTGCCGACCATGGTCGAGATGGGCAACCAGATCGGCTGGTACGACATCGACACCCCCGAGGGCATCGTCGCCTTCACCTTCGGCATCGTCGCCCTGCTGTTGGCGGTGTTCGCCGCGGGCCAGGCGGCCGCCATCCGTGAGGAGGAGGCCAGCTGGCGCATCGAGCACCTGCTGGTCCGGCCGCTCGGGCGGGTGCGCTGGCTGGTCACCCGGACCGTCACCGCCGTGGTCGGTGTCGTGCTGCTGGCGCTCTTGGCCGCTGCCGCCATCGCCGTCGGGGCAGCCATCGTCGGAGCCCCCATCGAGGTGGTGGACGCTCTGGCCGCCGCGGTCAACGTTGTCCCCGTCGCCGTGCTGGCGCTCGGCATCGGGATCGCGGTCCTCGGACTGCTGCCACGGCTGACCGCTCCCGTGACCTACGGGCTCGTCCTCGCCGCCTACCTGCTGGACTTCGTGGGCGGGCTGCTCGAGCTCCCGGAGTGGGCGCTGGAGCTGAGCCCCTTCCGTCAGCTTGCCGCGGTGCCGGCGCAGTCCATCGAGGTGCTGCCGCTGGTCGTCATGCTGGCCGTCGGTCTGGCCGCTGCGGGCATCGGCACGGTCACCTTCCGCCGCCGCGATCTCCAGGAGGCCTGATGGGGTCAGGCCTGACGGTGCGAGGCCTGACGGTGCGAGGCCTGACGGCCCATCGCTGA
>SLQK01000308.1 GCA_007131525.1 Nitriliruptoraceae bacterium
CGCGATCAAGCGCTACATCGACGTGCGCGGCGAGCGCCACCTGCTCAAGGAGGTCGGGGCCGAGATCCTGGTCGAGACCGCCCGGATGTGGTCCGGTCTGGGGTTCTTCAGCCCCGACAACAAGGCCTTCCACATCCACGGGGTCACGGGACCCGACGAGTACACCACGGTGGTCAACGACAACGCCTTCACCAACCTCATGGCCCGGGCCAACCTCCGCTACGCGGTCGAGGCGGTCCTGTGGCTGAAGGAGGAGGAGCCCCAGGAGTACGCCGCGCTCGAGCACGCCACCGGCCTCACCGCCGACGAGGTGCTCCGCTGGCAGCAGGCTGCCGATGCGATGTACGTCCCCTACGACGTCGAGCGCGGCATCCACCCCCAGGACGCCAACTTCCTCGAGAAGGAACGCTGGGACTTCGAGTCCACCCCCGAGGACCGCTACCCGCTGCTGCTGCACTACCACCCACTGGTGATCTACCGCCACCAGGTGATCAAGCAGGCCGACGTGGTGCTGGCGATGGTGCTGCTCGGCAACGAGTTCTCCGACGAGCAGAAGCGACGCAACTTCGACTACTACGACCCGCTGACCACCGGTGACTCCTCGCTGTCGGCCTGCGTCCAGTCGATCCTGGCCGCCGAGGTCGGCTACGAACGCAAGGCACTGGAGTACTTCCAGTACGCCCTGCTGATGGACCTCGCCGACGTGGCCGGCAACGTGGTCGACGGGGTCCACGTGGCCTCGGTCGGCGGGGTGTGGATGACGCTGGTGTACGGCTTCGGGGGGCTGCGCGACTTCGACGGCGAGCTGTCCTTCGACCCCAGGCTCCCACGGCCGTGGACCCGGCTCGCCTTCAACCTGCGGTTCCACGACCGACAGCTCAAGATCGACCTCACCCACGACACCTTCACCTTCGAGGTGCGCGAGGGGGAGGAGCTGACGATCGACGTCCGCGGCACCGAGCTGACCCTGCCGCCGGGCGAGCCCGTGGCGGTGCCGTCCTCCATCGGGACCACCCCTCAGCCGCTCGGCGCCACGACCTGAGTGACCGGCGGCGGCCGCCGCCGCTGCCGACCCCGACCGCACCCGTGACCCGGGAGGAGGTGCCCCCATGCGTGTCCGCCTGCGCAACCCCGACCGCGACGTCGAGGTGGCAGGTCCGCTCACCGTCGCGGACCTCCTCGACCACCTCGATGTCCTGCCCCACACGGTGCTCGTCCTGTACGACGGCGCCCTGGTGACCGCGGCGCACGAGCTGCCGGCCGACGCCGAGGTGGAGATCCGCCCCGTCATCTCCGGCGGCGCGGAGGGCGCCCCACGGTGCGTGGTGTGCCGCGCCCCGGCGGTGCTGGAGGAGCGGCGCCACCGGGCGGCGTGGTGCACCGCCCACCTCCAGGACCACGTCCACAACCAGATCCGCAAGGCCATCGACCACCCCCCGGGTCGGCCGCAGGGCCAGCGCATGTGCTCCTACGCCGACCGGCTCCTGATCGCGGTGTCGGGAGGCAAGGACTCCCTGGCCCTGTGGGACGCCCTGGTCGACCTGGGCTACCGCGTCGACGGCTTGTACGTCGGTCTCGGGATCGGCGGGTACTCCCAGCGGAGCCAACAGGTGTGCGAGCGTTTCGCGGCCGACCGTGACCTCCGCCTCCACGTCGTCGACCTCGCCGAGACCTACGGCTACACCACGCCCGGTGGGGCGAGCGCGGCCGGACGCTCCACCTGCGGGGTGTGTGGGCTGTCGAAGCGCTACGCCTTCAACCGGGTGGCGGTGGAGCACGGCTACGACGTGGTGGTCACCGGCCACAACCTCGACGACGAGGCCGCGACCCTGCTCGGCAACGTGCTGCGCTGGCAGGACGGCTTCCTGGCGCGCCAGCATCCCGTGCTGCCGGCGACCGGGGCGAACCAGGTCCGCAAGATCAAGCCGCTGTACCGGCTGTCGGAGCGGGAGACGGCCGCCTACTGCGTCGTGCGCGGCATCGACTACGTGGTGGAGGAGTGCCCGCTGGTGGACGGCAACACCGGCCACGAGCTGAAGACCGCCTTCGATCTGCTCGAGCACGCCTCCCCGGGACTGAAGGCCCAGTTCCTGTTCGGCTTCTACGACCGCCAGGACCGTCTCGTCGACCCGGTCGTCGAGGAGCAGGTCATGGTGGGGGAGTGCACCAGCTGTGGCATGCCGACCACCGGGCAGCTGTGCGCCTTCTGCCGGCAGCGGGAGCTGATCCTGGCCGCCCTGCCCCTGGCGTCGGCTGCGACCGAGACCGCTGCCACCCCGGTCGCGGCCCGACCACGATGACCGAGCCGTCACCGACCCCGATCGGCCCGGTGCTCCCCGGCACCGACGCCCCGCTGGCAGCCGGCGAGCTGGTCCTGCTGCTCGACCGCAAGGGCCGCCGCTACCTCGTCGATCTGGAACCCGGCGCGCAATGGCACAGCCACGGCGGGCTGGTCGAGCACGACGACCTCATCGGGCGACGGGAGGGGTCCGCGGTCCGCACCAGCAAGGCCATGGAGGTGGTGGTGCTGCGCCCCACCCGCGAGGACGTGGTCCTGAAGATGCGGCGGGGCGCCCAGGTGGTCTACCCCAAGGACCAGGCGATGATCGTCGCCATGGCCGACATCCGGCCGGGTTGCACGGTGATCGAGGCGGGGGCGGGCTCGGGTGCGCTGACGCTGGCGCTGCTCGCCGCGGTGGGCCCGGACGGCCACGTGGTGTCGGTCGAGCGCCGCGAGGACCACGCCCGTATCGCCCGCGCCAACGTCGAGCGGTTCCACGGCGGCGCGCCGCCCCACTGGGAGCTGATCGTCGACGACGTCGCCGAGGTGCTCGCCAACCGCACGGCCCACCGGGTCGTCCTCGACCTGCTCGAACCCTGGCTCGCGGTCGCTGGCACCGCGACGGCACTGCCGCCCGGCGGCATCGTCTGCACCTACACCCCCGGGGTGCCCCAGGTGATGCGGGTCAGCGACACGCTGTGGGCCGACGGCCGCTTCACCGAGGTCCGCACCACCGAGACGCTGGTCCGACCCTGGGACGTCGACGGGCTCGCGGTCCGCCCGGCCCACCGCATGGTGGCGCACACCGCCTTCCTCACCACGGCCCGGCGCGTCCCGGCACGTGACGACGGCGGACCCGCCCGGCGCCGCCGCAAGGCCGACACCGGCGGCCACGTGGACTGGGAGGCCACCGACCTCGTCCGCGACACCGAGGTGTCCGACTGAGGCCGGCCTGAACCAGCCGGTGTGGCCCAGCCGGCCTGAACCAGCCGGTCGGCGGCAGCCGGCGTGGGCTCAGCCCGCCCGGCGCCGGGTGGCGGCGACGGCGACGACCGCGACCACCGCCACGCCCGGGAGGGCGAACACGAGGCTGGCACCCACGGCGGAGACGGCGATCACCGCGCCGACCGCGCCCGCTCCGATCGTCGCGACCAGTTCTGTGGGGCGGGTCACGATCGACTCCGAGGTCAGCAGCGAGCAGCAGGTCCGGGAGCGGGAGCCTGCCCGATGGGCCGCCGGAAAGCAGCGACCGGCCCCGTCCGGACGGACGAGGTTGTCACCTTCCCGGTCGGCGAGGGGCTGTCCTGCGGGAGCCGTCCTCGTACACTCGTCCCGCGAGCGGCCGTGGTGACCGCCCCGTGGTGACCGCACACCGGCCGCCGCCGCGACGCGAGGAGACCACGTGGTGGGTCCAGAACACGACGCGAACGGCAGCGAGACGACACCCGAGCGGGGCAGCGACCCCCTGGCCGCTGGTGCCTGGGCCTTCGACGACCCGCCCATCCCGCGGCCCGAGCCCGCCGACCCGAACGACCCCGACGCCGTGCTCGCCGAGGTCAAGATGCTGCGCGAGGAGGCGGAGCTGCTCCGCCGTCGGCTGGCGACGGCCCCGACCCGGGTGAGGGTGCTCGAGGAGCGGCTGCTGGAGACCCGGAGCCCTCTGCAGTCAGCCATGGCGCGCAACGCCAAG
>SLQK01000283.1 GCA_007131525.1 Nitriliruptoraceae bacterium
GAGGTGGACCTCGCGTCGATCTACCGCACCCTCGATCTCCTCGAGGCGCTCGGCCTGGCCCGGTCCAGCCGGCTGGGCGACTCCGACGCCGCGCGGTGGGAGCTGGCCCACCCCGACGAGCACTTCCACCTCGTGTGCACCTCGTGCGGCGAGGTCGACCATCACATCGGGTCGCTGGTCGCACAGGTCCGCGACCACCTCGACACCGGGCACGGGTTCGACGTGGACTCGGTCGAACTGACCGTCACGGGCCGGTGCGCGCGGTGCCGGGACGGCGGCCCCTGAGGCTCAGTGCGGGACGGCGACGATGACCGTCCGGCCTCCGGCGGCACGCGCCAACCGGCGGGCACCCTTGCCGAGACGGCTCTTGACCGGGGGGACACCCGTCAGCACGACGTCGCCGGGCTCGAGCAACCGGTTCAGGCGACCGACCACACCCTCCACGATCACCACCTGGACGTCCGGGGCCACCCCCCACGACGCGAGCTGCGGGTAGACCTGCTCCGCGCCGGCCTCGCTCACGACGATGAGCTTGACGTCGGCCTGGCGCGCGAGGCGGTGACCGACCTCGAAGGCGAGCTCGGTGCCCTTGAAGCCCGTGGGTTCGAGATCCTCCGCGGTGATGACCACGACGACCCGTCGCGTGGCGTCGTCGTCGCCCGGCCGGCACACGAGCACGGGGACGGGGCTGCGGGAGACGATCTGGTCGATGGTGGCCCCGAACAGGCTCTCGCGACGGTTCGCGTAGCCCTTCCATCCCATCACGAGGCAGGTCCCGGACTGCTCGACGACCGTGTGCAGCACCCCATCGACGGTGGTGCTGTCGATCCGGACCGAGGTTGAGGCCTCCGACCCGGCCCGCAGCGCGGTCTCCTCGGCCTTGGTGGCCAACAGGCGGTGGGCCTTCATCTGGTCGGGCCGGGCGTCGAAGGGCAGGACGTTGACCGCGATCACGGCGCCGCTGTCGGCGGCGGCGACCTGCGCGCCGACCCGCACCAGCCGCGTGACCGTGCGCGGGTTGGACACCGGCACGACCACGCGGGTCCCGAGGGGCACCTCGGTCCGCTCGGGCATCTCGACCCGGGGCGCGGCGTGGTCCCCGGCCAACCCGGCGATGAGTGCCGTCACGAGGATGACCAGCACGACCGCGTTGACCACCTCGGGGCCGATCAGGCCGAGGTCGTCGGCCACGATCACGGCGGCGAGCGCGCCGGCCGCCTGCCCCACCGTCAGGGAGAACATCACCCCGCGCTCGGGCGCCGAGACCCCCATCAGGCGTCCTGAGCCCTCGGCCGCGAGCAACTTGGCCACCACCTCGGCGACGACGAAGGCGCCACCCAGCACCAGGGTGCGGGGGTCGGTGAGCAGCGCCACGGGGTCGAGCAGCATGCCCGTGGAGATCAGGAACGCGGGGATGAACACGCTCTGGCCCAGCACCCGGACCCGGTCGTCGATCACGGTCCCCGAGGGCACGAACTGGTTGAACGCCAGGCCCGCCAGGAACGCCCCGACGATCGGCTCGATGCCGATCAGCCCCGCCGCCACCGCAGCGACCCCCATGCCCGAGAGCAGGTAGGTCAGGCGGATCTGGCGGTCCTGCCCGAGGCCGGTGAAGAACCACCGCGTGACCCGCGGCAGCGTCACCAGCATGAGGAACAGGTACCCGAGCAGCCCGGCGCTGAACAGCAGCCAGAACCCGATCGAGCTGTCACCACGGACCCCGGCCGCCGCGATCGCCAGCACGAGCAGGGCCCCGACGGTGACCAGCAGGGTGGCCCCGAGGGTGGCGGTCACCGCCCGGTTCTTCGTCAGGTCGTACCGCACGATCGTGGGGTAGCTCAGCAGGGTGTGGCTGGTGAACGCCGACGCGATGATGATCGACGCGGCCCAGCCGAGGTCCAGCGCCAGGGCCACGGCGGTGACGATCACCATCGGGATCACGAAGGTGGCCGCGCCGAACACGATCGAGTCGCGTCGCCGACGGATGAAGCCGTTCATGTCGAGGTCGAGACCGCCCTGGAACATCAGGTAGAGCAGGCCGATGTAGCCGATCGTCTCGATGAAGGTGTTCTGGTCGATGATGCCCGTGACGTTCGGCCCGACGACCATCCCGCCGACGATCAGACCGATGATCGCCGGCAACCGCAGACGGTCGGCGAGCAGCGGTCCGAGGAGCACCAGCAGGAACAGGACCGCGAACACCGCGCCGGGGTCGGTCAGCGGCAGCAACCCCTCGGGCATCGGCGGGACTCCGGTCGTCGACCACGGCTGGGTGGTGGCGAGTGGGCGGTGGGCCGGGACGGCGAGGTGGTGCTGCGCGGAGGATAACCGCGCTGGGCAGCGACGCCGGCGGGACGCGGGCCCCGTGCCGGCACCGCACGCTCAGCTCAGGATCAAGGTGTCGAGGACCAGCTCGGGATGGTCCCTGGCGATCCGCTCCGCGACGTAGCGGCTGCGGAACAGGGCCAGGGGTGCGCCGCTCTCGCGCCGGTAGACGTCCACGTCCCGCATGGTCTCGAGCGCGGCGGCGCTCGGATCGTCGGTGGCGCGGGCCACCTCGAACCGGGTCCCCTCGAGTCGCACCGGCGAGCCGAACTCGTGCTCCATCCGCCAGGCCGCGACATCGAACTGCAGCTGGCCGACCGCCGCCCAGATCGGGGCCTGGTCGCCGAGGTCGTCGTGACGGAGCACCTGGACGACCCCCTCCTCGTCCAGCTGCTGCACCCCGCGGCGGAACTGCTTGATCCGGCTGCGGTCGGCCGGGTGCGCCGTCTGGAAGTGCTCCGGTGTGAAGGTCGGCAGCGGGGGGTAGACCACCTCGGTGTTCTCCGCGTGCAGGGTGTCACCTGCCCGCAGATCGGTGGCGTTGACGAGCCCGATCACGTCGCCGGGGAAGGCCTCGTCGACGGTCTCACGGTCCCGACCGAACATGGCGTGGGCGTACTTGGCGATCGTCCGGCGCCCGGTGCGGGCGTTGACCAGGGTGGCCCCGCGGTCGAAGCGCCCCGAGCAGATGCGGAGGAAGGCCAGTCGGTCGCGGTGACGCGGGTCGAGGTTGGCCTGGACCTTGAAGACCAGACCGCTGAAGGGGCCATCGACCGGATGGGGCGTGCCCTCGCGATCCGGGCGGGACGTCGGGGCCGGCGCGTAGTCGACCACCGCATCGAGCAGCAGCCGGACGCCGAAGTTGGACAGCGCGGAGCCGAAGAACACCGGTGTGGCCTGCCCAGCGGCGAAGGCGTCGAGGTCGACGTCGGCGCCCACGGCATCGAGGAGCTCCAGCTCCTCACGGACCACCTCGGCGACCTCATCGACGCTGCCCTGGTCCTCCTGGGCGATGCGCGCCCCGCCGGGGGTGTTGGCCCGGAAGCGGTAGCTGTGGTGGTTCCGGCGGTCCACCACCCCCTGGAAGCCGCCCGCGGGCTTGATCGGCCAGGTGACGGGCTGGCCGACGATGCCGAGCTTGGCCTCGAGGTCGTCGAGGATCTCGAGGGGCTCGGGGGTCGGGCGATCCATCTTGTTCACGAAGGTGATGATCGGGGTGCCGCGGGCCCGGCAGACCGCGTAGAGCTTCTCCGTCTGGGGCTCGACCCCGCGCGCCGCATCGATCACCATGACCGCGGCGTCCACACCCGACAGGACCCGGTAGGTGTCCTCGGAGAAGTCACGGTGGCCCGGGGTGTCCAGCAGGTTCAGGACGGTGCCGGCGTGCTCGAACCGGGCCACCGCCGAGGTGACCGAGATGCCCCGCTTCTGCTCGAGCTCCAGCCAGTCGGAGGTGGTGGCACGCTCCGCCTTGCGGCTCTGCACGGCGCCGGCCTGCTGGATCGCGCCGGCGTAGAGGAGGAACTTCTCGGTCAGGGTGGTCTTGCCCGCGTCGGGGTGCGAGATGATCGCGAAGGTCCGACGGCGAGCAGCTTCCGCGGACACGACGGACACGGTGCGGCTCCAA
>SLQK01000025.1 GCA_007131525.1 Nitriliruptoraceae bacterium
CAGGATGATCTCCTGGTACAGGTCGTCCATCGACACGGCTGGCCTCCTCAGCGGGCGAAGAACGCGGCAGCGGCCTCGAGCCCGTCCACCAACGGTTCGAGGTCGTCGACGTCGTTGTACACGTAGCTGCTCGCCCGGGTGGTCGCGGCCACGTCCAGGCAGCGCATGAGTGGCTTGGTGCAGTGGTGTCCGACCCGCACGCACACCCCCCGCGAGCCGAGCATCGCGCCGACGTCGTGGGGGTGGATGCCGTCGAGGGCGAAGGAGACCGCGCCGCCGCGCAGCTCCACGTCCTTCGGCCCGTGGACCGTCACCCCGGCGACGGTGCCCAGGGCGTCGAGCAGCTGGGCGGTGAGCTCGCGCTCGTGGGCGCGGACCGCGGCCATGCCGAGGTCCTCCAGCACCCTGACCGCTGCCGCCAGCCCCGCGGCCTCGGCGATCATCGGCGTCCCGGCCTCGAAGCGGTGGGGGATGTCGTTCCAGGTCGCCCCCGTGAGCGTCACGTCCCGGATCATGTCCCCACCGGTCAGGAAGGGCTCCATCCGCTCCAGCAGCTCCGGCCGCGCCACCAGCGCCCCGATGCCGGTGGGGCCGAGCATCTTGTGCCCGGTGACGGCGTAGCTGTCGACACCGAGGTCGCGGACGCTGACCGGCAGGTGCGGGGCGGCCTGGGCGCCGTCGACGTGGACGACCGCCCGGTCGTTGGCGTCCCTGACCATACGGGTCAGGCGGACGACGTCGTTGATGGTGCCGAGCACGTTGGAGACGTGGACGAAGGCGGCGAAGGTGACCCGACCGTCCGCCAGCAGCTCGGCGGCCGCATCCAGGTCGAGCAGCCCGTCAGGGGTGATCGGGACATGGCGCACCTCGGCCCCGACCGCGGCGGCGGCCTGGGTGAAGGGCACCAGGTTGGCGTGGTGCTCCATCACGGTGGACAGCAGCACGTCGCCGGGCCCGAGACGGGACCGGACGTAGCCGTAGGCCACCAGGTTGCAGGCCTCGGTGGCGTTCTTGGTGAACACCACGCCGGTGGGGTCGGCGTCGAGGAAGCCGGCCAGCGCCGCCCGGGCCCCCTCGTACAGGTCGGTCGCCTCCTCGGCCAGCGGGTACACGCCACGGTTGACGTTGGAGCGCGACCAGCGGTAGTAGCGGTCCATGGCCTCGAGGACCGGCTCCGGGGTCAGCGACGAGGCTGCGGAGTCCAGGTACACCAGCCGATGCCCGTCGAGCTCCCGATCGAGGATCGGGAAGGACCGACGGACCGCGGCGACATCGATGGCCATGACTGGCCTCTTCTCCTCGAGGTGCTCAGACGCCCGCAGCGTGGGCGGCGCGGATGCCCTCGTAGCCACCCGCCTCGAGCTCGTCGGCGAGCTCAGGCCCGCCGGAGGCGACGATGCGGCCCTCGAACATCACGTGCACCTCGTCGGGCGTGATGTAGCGCAGGATGCGCGTGTAGTGGGTGATGATCAGGACGCCCAGATCGGGTCCCGACAGCCGGTTGACACCCTGAGCGACGGTCTTCAGCGCGTCCACGTCCAGACCCGAGTCGGTCTCGTCGAGGACCGCCAGCTGGGGCCGGAGCAAGGCGGCCTGCAGGATCTCGAAGCGCTTCTTCTCGCCCCCGGAGAAGCCCTCGTTCACCGAGCGCTGGAGGAAGGAGTCGTCGACGTCCAGCTCGGCCATCTCAGCCCGCAGCGACTGCATGAACTCCCGGACCGGCACGTCCTCCTCCCGCACCGCGTTGACGGCGGTGCGCAGGAAGTTGGTCAGGGAGACCCCGGGGACCTCGACCGGGTACTGCATGGCCAGGAACACGCCCAGCCGCGCCCGCTCGTCGGGGGTGAGCTCGTTCAGCTCGGTGCCCTTCCACGTCATCGTGCCACCGGTCACCTCGTAGGCGGGGTGGCCGGCGATGGCGTAGGCCAGGGTGGACTTGCCGGAGCCGTTGGGGCCCATGAGGGCGATGGTCTGGCCCTGGTTCAGGTCGAGGTCGACGCCGCGGAGGATCTCCGTGCCGTCCGCCTCGACCGTCAGGCCGCGGATCTCGAGGTCAGCCATGGGGGTGCGCTTCCTTGTGGGAGGGGGTGATGGGTCTGCAGGCGAGAGGTCTGCGGGTGGCGGCGCAGAGCCGCCGGAGCTCAGTGCTCGGGGAACGGGGCCCCGTTCAGGGCGGTGGAGGTGTCGACGGTGACGTCGTCGCCGTCGACGGTGACCGCGAAGGTCGGCACCGGCTGCATCGCCGGCAGCGAGGACGGACGCCCGTCGTCGAGGTCGAAGGTGGAGCCGTGCAGCGAGCACTCCACGCCGTTGTCCCAGACGGTGCCCCCGTCCGCCAGCGACCACTGCTGGTGGGAGCAGGTGTCGTGGATCGCCCGGACCTGGTCACCGGTGCGGACCAGACAGACGGGGACGCCGTCCACGTCGACACGGACCGGCTGGCCGTCGTCCAGGGTGGAGAAGCGCGCGTGCGCCTCACTCATCGTGGTGATCCTTCAGGCTCGCGTCGTTGATCTGGAAGCTGGCGAGGTCGGCGGCGGCGACGCGAGCGTCGATCTCCGACATCGCGGCGTCCTCGACCCCGGGCAGGTCCACGTCGGCGAACACCTCGCGGAAGAACCCGGTCACGATCAGGCGCAGGGCCTCGTCGCGGGTGATCCCCCGGGAGGTCAGGTAGTACAGCTGCAGCGCGTCGATCTGCCCCGTCGCCGAGCCGTGGCCGGCGACGATGTCGGAGCACTCGATCTCCAGGAACGGGGTCGCGTCGGCGCGCGCACCCTCGGTGAGGATCAGGGACCGGTTGTTCTCGTCGGTGTCGGTGCCGACGGCGTCCTTGTGGACGAAGACGTTGCCGCGGAACACCGTCCGGCTCCGCCCCTGCAACGCCCCCTTGAACAGCACGTTCGAGGTGGCCCGTGGGGCGAGGTGTCGGACGTAGGGCTGGAGGTCGAACCACTGCCCGTCGTCGGCGAAGTACAGACCGAGCGGCCGGGTCTCGGCACCGGGGCCGACCAGGTCGGTCTCGGGCAGCAGACGGACGGTCCGCCCGCCCACGGTCACCGACAGGTGCCGCACCTGGCTGTCGCGGTGGGCCTGGACCTTCTGGAGGGCGAGGTGGTCGACGTGGTCGCCCCACCGCTGGAACGAGACCACGTCGAGGATGGCAGCGTCGTGGGCGGTCACCTCGACGACCTCATCGACCAGCGCATCGGTGTCGGGCTCGGAGGTGTGCTCCAGGTACAGGCTCGCGCGGGCGTGATGCCCCAGCACCGCCAGCACCCGGGGCAGGTGGGCACCCCCGGTCGCCGCGTGGATCTGCATCACGATCGGTGCGTCCACCTCGACCTCGGCGGGGACGTGGATGAACACCCCGGCGGTCCAGGCGGCGTCGTTGACCGTGATGGTGCGGTCGGCGCCCGCGCCGGTGCCCTCGGTGTCGGAGCTGGTGAGGGACCCGAGCGCGGGCTCGACCAGGTCGGCGTGCTCGGCGGCGGCGGTGGACAGGTCGGTGACGACCACCCCCTGCGCCACGAGGGCGCTCGGCACGGTCACCTCGACCAGCGCCCCGTCGACGATCCGGGCCGTCGCCACCTCGAGGTCGAGGTCGGCGGTGAAGGACGCGGGGCTGTCGCTGCCCCCGGTCGTCACGATGTCGCGCTCGACGTCGATGCGCTGCGCGAAGGGGGTGGAACGCCAGAACTCGTCCACGCGGCTGTCGGGCCACGCGAGGTCGAGGGTGCGCTTGTAGGCGGCGAGTCGCCGGTCGCGCAGCCACGTCGGCTCCCCGGCCGCGTCGCTGGCGCCGGTGAGCGCCGCCTCGGAGAGGGTGGTCAGGGTGGTCATCCGATGGCGCCTTCCATCTCGAGCGCGATCAGGCGGTTCAGCTCGACCGAGTACTCCATCGGCAGCTCACGGGCGATGGGCTCGATGAACCCGCGCACGATCATCGC
>SLQK01000213.1 GCA_007131525.1 Nitriliruptoraceae bacterium
ATGACGTCCGCGGCCCAGGCATCGGCGCCGAGCGTGATCGCTCGGGCCGGGCTGAGCGCACGACCTCCGGCGAGCACGGGCACCCCGTGCCGATGGGCGGCGTCGGCCACGCTGGCGACACCCGGGTAGGAGAGCGCGAAGTTGCAGGTCACCAGGAGCGCGTCCGGTCGCCGACGTGCGATCAACCTGGCGAGATCGTCGGCCGGGCTCGACGGCCCGATGGCGATGACCCCCTGGCCCTCGGCACGGAGCGCCTCAGCGAGTAGCTGAGCAGGCAGGGCGTGCCAGTCACCTTCGGCGCAGGCGGCGACGACCATCCCCTTCCCCTTGCGGTGCGGCGCGGACGCCGCCAGAGCTCCGAGCGCCGCCTCGGACACACCGGTGACCAGGTGCTCGTCCGCGACCCCCAACTCGGCCCGGTGCCACCGAGCCCCGACCTCCCTCTGGACCACACCGAGGAGATCGGTCAGCAGGACCGGCAGGGGGAACCCCTGGTCAAGCAGGTCGAGGGACAGTCGCGTGGCCTGGGCTCGTTCCCCGGCCAGCGCGAACTCCAGGAACCAGTCGCTGGCCCGGGGAGGCAACAGGACGGGCATGGTGCGTGCTCCACGTCGAGGGCGTCCGGGTCAACCAGCGACCAGCATGCGCCTCCCGGCGACGGTCGACAACCCGGCGAGACGGCCGGGGCCCGATGGCGGATCGGCTGGCCTGCGAGATGGGTCGGTACCGGCGCGCCGCTGCGGGGGGCGGCCGAGCCCGGTCCGATCAGCGACGGGGTTCGTCACCGGGCTACCTCGACGTCGCACCCGAATGAGGGATCGCGATCCCCGAACTCGAACATCACGACCGACGGCCGGCGGATGAGCCCTCGCACGACCGGGCCGGGCACCCGCTCGGCCGGGTCGACCGGCCGCACGCCGACGCCGTGCAGGTCGTTGAGGACGACACCGGCGTCGTTCGTGACGGGAGGTGGCTCGAGCACCCGCAGGGTCCGCTGCGTCGCTGCATCGAGGACGGCGACGCCGGGCTGCTGACCCTCGGCAGCGTGCGGCCCACCCGATCGCGGCGAGGGGCCACGCTGGGTCACGTAGACCAGCGAGCCATCCGGGGAGAAGTCGAGGATGTCAGGGGTGTCCCCGACCCGGTCGATCTCACGGAGCACCCGGAAGGAGCGGCCGTCGATGATCAGGCCGTTGTCCGAGATGCGGTTGACAGCCCACAGGTGCCGCCCGTCAGGGGTGAAGCGGACCCCGTGGGCATCGAAGCCGCGCGCGGACTCCGTGCGCAGGAGGCGCTTGGTCCGAGCGTTGATGACGTACCACTCGCCCTCGGTGTCCTGGCCGGGGCCGATCACCGCGCCGCTCCAGTTGGCGACGACCCGGGTGCCCTCTCGGTTGACCGCGACCCCGCAGTTGGCCTTGACGATATCCGGATCCCACGCGGCGGTCACCGTGGCGGAGTCGAGGTCGAGCACGAACAACCCGCCGCGGTCCCACTGGGGACCCAGGGTGACCCACGCCTCGCGGCTGTCGGGGCTGTACTGGTGGCAGACTGGCTGGTACCCGGGGAAGGTCCAGCCGCGCTCCTCCGCGAAGGGTTCCAGCACATCCTTCACGATCACCCTGCGCGCGATCGCGAAGGTGGGCTCGGGCGCATCGAGATCGAGGGGGATCTCGATGAGAGCCTGCGTGGACGGGTCCGCGGAGCCGATCACCGCGACCCAGACAGCGGCGTCGTCGGGCGTGACTGCGGCCATATGGGACAAGGGGCCGGTCGGCAGGACCTCCACCACCTCCTTCGAGCGGGCATCGATCACGATCGTCACCCCGCCGCTCGTCGCGGCCACGAACGCGTAGCGGTACTGCGAGTCGAACTCGATCATGTGCGGCACGACGTGGGTCACCCCGTCGGCGATGGGGAAGCCGGCGTCACGCAGGGCCCTCGCGGAGACGTCGATCGTGGCGACCTCCTTGAGGTCAGCGCGGCTGTCGTGGATGTGGACCAGGTCGGTGCCCTGGTCGAGCGCCCAGACCTCGTGGGCGGCCGCCCGCGCCAGGCCTGGAGGCTGCGCCGGTGGTCCTCCGCCTCTCGCCCATGCCTCAGGCACCGGCAGGACGGCGAGGAGGAGCGCGGCCAGGAGCAGCACGAGCACACGGGTTCGGGGGACAGTCGCGATCATCTCGGACCTCCGGGCGGCCAGCGGCCGCGGGTGCGGGGAGGGAGGGGCGCGCGGACGCTACGGTGCGGACCGAGTCCCACCCGCCCGGCGGAGTGCGAACCGTTCGAACGTCGAGGGCAGTCGTCGCTGGCCCGACCAGCGGCGGGCACGCCTGCCGGACCGCCGTCCGAACAGCGACGCAGGATGCCGACCGCAGGCCCACGGGCGGTGGCAGCATCCCCTCCGGGGGCTCGTCCCACCCTCAAGCGGAGGCGACCATGCGCATGATCGGCAACCTGCTGTGGCTGCTGTTCAGCGGTATCGAGATGGCGATCGCCTACGTGTTCGCAGGGCTGCTATCGATCCTGCTGATCGTCACGATCCCCTTCGCGGTGCCGGCGTTCCGGCTCGCGGGGTACACCCTGTGGCCCTTCGGGCGGGTCGTCGTCCAACGGGCCGATGCAGGAGCCGGCTCGGTGGTCGGCAACGTCCTGTGGTTCGTGATCGCGGGCTGGTGGTTGGCGCTCCTGCACGTGGTGTTCGGGCTCCTGCTCGCCCTCACGATCATCGGCCTCCCCTTCACGATCGCGCACTTCAAGCTCGCCGGGCTGGCGGTGACGCCGTTCGGGAAGGACGTCGTCGAAGCGCGCTTCGCCCACCAGCACGAGGTCGTGGTGGCGGCCCCTGCACCACTCGGTCCCAGCTCTCCGTCACGCTGAGCCGTCGTAGTCCGCCACCGCTGCACGCCTCGGGACCCCGTAGCCCGGTCCTCCACCGCACATCAGACCGACAGGGCGGCGCAGCGCGCCTGCCACAGGTCGGCGAAGGCCAGCGCACCCTCCGTGTGCCGGTCGGGGTCGGCGCTCTCGATCGCATCCAGCAGCTGGACGACCTCGGGGGTCCGTGGACGCCGCGGCGCCAGCGAAGCCGGCACCGACCGGGGCACCGCTCGGAGCACGACGAGCCCACCGCCGCCCAGGTCCGTCGTGGGTCGGAGCCCGTACCGCTCGACCACGTCCGGCAGCGCCGCGGCCGCGATGTAGGCATCGAGCGTGAGCGACAGGCCGGCCCCCGACGGCACGATCCGGGGGTCCTCGAGGAGGCGCCGCCACGTGCCCGTGGTGATGTCCAGCGCCTGGGGACGAGCACGGACCCGTAGGCGCGCAGCCAGCTCCGCAGCGCTCCCCCGGCACAGCTGCTCCCGCAGCCGGAGCGGACGATCGGTCCCGAGAGAGCCCGGGGAGCGGCCCGACAGGACGCCGACCAGCCGCCAGGCGGTGGCCGGGGCCAGTGGTCGTCCCACCGGACGTGGTGCCCGGGTCAGCCGCTCCACCTGGCTCCGTGAGAGCACGAACATGCGCCCGATCCGCTGGGCGTCCAGCTCCCCGGAAGCGATGAGATCACGCACCGCCTGCGGTGTCACGCCCAGCATCTCGGCGGCTCCCGCTGCGGACAGGAGCGACTGGTCGCTGAATACCTTGTTCATCACAGGTATTATGGCACAAGCTCCATCAGACCGCGACGAACGGTCGAGGGCGATCGAGCAGGACGGGAGCCGCACCTCCGGAGCTCAACTCACGCTGCAACCGTGGCTGACGCGCCGGGGGCACGGTCCTCGACTCGGCCCTAGAGTCTTCCAGGCGCGTTCACCCTCCCCCCGCCCCGGGTTAGAGGCCCACCAGATGTCCGCACCCGTACAACTCATCGTCGCCGCGTTCTCCGATGCCGAGGAGGCCGGCCGCATCCTCGACGACCTCAAGCTCGGCCGTCGGGCCGGGCTGATCGGCATC
>SLQK01000227.1 GCA_007131525.1 Nitriliruptoraceae bacterium
CATCACCCCAACAGGAGAGGAGGATGACGATGACCCAGATCACCGGTTACCACCCCTTCCGCGACGTCGCATCGCTCCAGGGCGAGGTGGAGCGTGCGTTCCGCCAGGCCTTCGGCGATCGTGGAGACATCAGCCCGGCTGGCGCGTTCAGCCCTGCGCTGGACGTCGAGGAGACCGAGGAGGGCTTCACCCTCCACGTCGAACTGCCCGGCGTCGACGCCGAGAACGTCGAGGTGTCGCTCGAGGAGAACGTCCTCACCATCGCCGGTGAGCGTCGGTTCTACAACGAGCGCGACGCCGATGGCTTCCGCCGGATCGAGCGCCACTTCGGGCGGTTCCACCGCGCGGTGCGGCTGCCGGACCGGGTCGACGCCGACGGTGTGTCGGCGTCCTACCGGGACGGCCTGCTCACCATCACCGTGCCGAAGGCCGAGGAGGCCAAGCCGCGCCGGATCCAGATCACGGCCGGCTGACCGGCACCCCCGCACCCTGGACGCGGGACGGCCCCGTGGCCGTCCCGCGTCCGTACCCGCGACGACGCCCCACCGACGAGGCAACAACGTGACCAACCCCACCAACGACCCGGCCGACAGCCGCGCGGGCCAGCATGCCGACGCCGCCGAGCCCGCTGAGGCGTCCTCGGCTCCGCGCGTGGACACCGACGCCGAGGTGTCCGAAGCCACCGAGCCGACCGAGCCGACCGAGCCGACCGAGGCCTCTGGCGCATCGCCCGTCAGCGACACCGAGGCGGAGGTCGGCAGCGGCGGGCTGGACATCGAGGCGCTGGCTGACAGCGACCCACGCTCCAAGGGCGAGCTCCTGGCGGAGCTCATGGCCGCTGAGGCCAAGCGCGACGAGTACCTCGACGACCTGCGGCGCAGCCACGCCGACTTCGAGAACTACCGCCGGCGCGTGATGCGCGACGGTGCGCTGCAACGGGCCGCGGGCAAGGCCGAGGTGGCCGGCTCGCTGCTCGAGGTCCTCGACGATCTCGACCGCACGTTGGTCGCCGCCGAGGGCTCTCCAGACCCCGACCTGCACACCGGTGTGCGGCTCGTCGCCAGCAAGCTCAGCGATGCGCTGCGCCAGCTCGGGCTGGAGCGGATCGACGCGACCGGCGTGGCCTTCGATCCGGAGGTGCACGAGGCGGTCCAGCAGCAGCCCGGCGACGGCATCGACGGTGAACCGATGGTGGTGACCGTGCTGCGGCCCGGCTACCGCATGGGTGACCGGGTCCTCAGGGCCGCGATGGTCGCGGTGCAGGGCTGAGCCGTCGTGACGACGCGATGACACAGGAGGGGAGGTGACCAGCGGTGGCAGCACAGCGTGAGTGGCTCGAGAAGGACTACTACGAGGTCCTGGGTGTGAGCAAGGACGCCAGTCAGGACGAGATCAAGCGTGCCTACCGCAAGCTCGCCCGGGTCAACCACCCCGACGCCAACCCCGACGACCCCGAGGCTGAACGACGCTTCAAGGACATCGGTGAGGCCCACAGCGTCCTGGGCGACGAACAGAAGCGCAAGGAGTACGACGAGATCCGTCGGCTCGGTGCCGCCGGGTTCGGTGGCGTCGGTGGCGGCGGGTTCCCGGGCGGGTTCGGCGGTGCCACCGACGCCGACCTCGGCGACCTCCTCGGCCACCTGTTCTCCAGTGCCGGCGGCGGGACTGCAGGTGGTGGGTTCGGCCCGATGGGGGGCAGCCGCATGCGGCGTCCGGCCCGGGGGCCCGACCTCCACGCCGACGTCCACCTCACCTTCGAGGACGCGCTGGCAGGGGTCCGCACCACGCTGCGCATCACCGGCGACGGCCCGTGCGACACGTGCGGCGGGTCGGGCGCCGCGCCGGGGACCTCGCCACGCCGCTGCGATGGCTGCGAGGGGCGCGGCCAGGTCGCCGTCGACCAGGGGCCGTTCTCCTTCGCCCAGCCCTGCGGGCGCTGCGGCGGCCGGGGACAGCTCATCGACTCGCCCTGCACCACCTGCTCCGGCGATGGCCGGGTGGTCAAGCCCCGCCAGCTCACCGTGAAGATCCCCGCCGGGGTCCGGGACGGCGCCGTGATCCGCGCCGCCGGACGGGGCGGCCCGGGTGCAGCAGGTGGGCCGCCCGGTGACGTGCTGGTCACCGTCCACGTCGAGCCGCACCCGCTGTTCGGTCGCAAGGGTGACGACGTCACGTTGGAGGTCCCGATCACCCTGAGCGAAGCGGCCCTCGGCACCAAGCTCACGGTCCCAACCCCGCACGACGGCACCCGCACGATCCGCATCCCCGCCGGAACCGGCCACGGCCGGACCTTCCGGATCCGGGGGGAGGGGGCGCCGAAGGCCCGCGGCGGCAACGGCGACCTGCTGGTCACCACCCGTCTGCAGGTCCCGGCCAAGCTCAGCCGCGAGGAACGCAAGCTGTTCGAGCAGCTGGCCGAGCTCGAGGACGTCAGCTCCCGGGATGCCGCGCTGTTCGGCAGCAAGGACTGACGTGCGACACCGTGCCCACGCCACGCGCGGGGTGAGCGGACGCAGGCGAGACGAACCGACCCGACACGATCGACCACGAGGAAGGAGGCCCCGGTGCCGAGCGAGCAGCGCTACCTCGAGCCCCACAGCGGGCCACACGGCTGGTCGTGGTCGTCGCGTGCCGGTGCGCGCACCGACGAGGGCCCCGACCTGCAGCCCTACGAGCTCCCGGACGACGGCGATGCCCCGGTCTACGTGATCTCCGTCGCTGCCGAGCTCGCCGGCCTCCACCCCCAGACCCTGCGTGCCTACGAGCGTGAGGGGTTGCTCACCCCCGCCCGGACCGAGGGCGGCACCCGTCGCTACTCCCGGCGCGACGTCGAGCGGCTGCGCTTCATCCGCACCCTCACCCAGGACGAGGGGCTCAACCTCGCCGGCGTGCGGGTCGTGCTCGACCTCGGCGAGAAGCTCGAGGGCGCCCGTCGCCGGATCAGAGAGCTCGAGGACATGGTCCGCGTCCTGGCCGAGCGGATCGAGGAGCGCCCGCGCGGCGACCGCTTCGAGATCGTCAAGGCCTCGCCGACCGGCGTCGAGGTGCACCCGCGAGGGCGGCGCACGGGGCAGCGAGGCAGCGGCCCGACGAAGCGGGCCCGTCCCGTCCCGCCGCCCGAGATGCGCGCGGCCGACGCCTGAGGAGGAACGCCGTGGAGATGGACCGGCTGACGCACAAGTCCCAGGAGGCGCTGCAGCGCGCCGCCGGCATGGCTGCCGACCGCAAGCACACCGAGGTCGGCACCGCCCACCTGCTCGCGGCGCTGCTGGAGCAGTCCGAGGGGGTCGTGCTGCCGCTGCTGTCCAAGCTCGGTGTGACGCCAACGACCCTGCGGAACCGCACCACCGAGCTGCTGGACGCCACCTCGGCGGCCTACGGTGCCACGGGCCAGCCGACCCTGTCCCGGGCGCTGTCCCGGGCCCTGCAGGCGGCGGAGGAGGAGGCGCAGCAGCTCGGCGACGACTACATCTCCACCGAGCACCTGCTGCTGGCACTGGCGGGCAACAGCGACCGCACGGCGTCGATCCTGGTCGAGCAGGGCATCGACCGTGATGCCATCCTGGACGGGCTGAAGCAGGTCCGCGGGTCCCAACGGGTCACCTCCCAGGACCCGGAGTCCACCTACGAGGCGCTGGAGAAGTACGCCCGCGATCTGACGGGCCTGGCGGGCGACGGCAAGCTCGACCCGGTCATCGGGCGCGACGAGGAGATCCGCCGGGTCATCCAGGTGCTCGTTCGGCGCACCAAGAACAACCCGGTCCTGATCGGCGAGCCCGGGGTGGGCAAGACCGCGATCGTCGAGGGGCTGGCCCGGCGGATCGTGGAGGGCGACGTCCCGACGCTGCTCGAGGACAAGCGCCTGATGGAGCTCGACCTGTCCGCCATGGTCGCCGGCGCCAAGTACCGCGGCGAGTTCGAGGAGCGGCTCAAGGCGG
>SLQK01000212.1 GCA_007131525.1 Nitriliruptoraceae bacterium
ACCAGGTAGCCGCTCACGCCCTCGGCGGCGGCCAGTCGTTGGGCGCTCACCGCGTGGGGGTGCTCGTGCACCTCGTAGTCGATGCCGTGCTCGTCGAGCAGCGCGTGCAGCCTCGTCGCGGGCATGTCGTCACCTCGGTGTCGCGGCTGTCTCAACCGTCGTTCGCGGGCGGAACGGTGTCAAGGGGAG
Source organism: Nitriliruptoraceae bacterium (assembly GCA_007131525.1). Lineage (GTDB taxonomy): Bacteria > Actinomycetota > Nitriliruptoria > Nitriliruptorales > Nitriliruptoraceae > T1Sed10-7. The sequence goes on from SLQK01000212.1 coordinate 190, forward strand.
ATGGCCCCCAGCGGTGCGGCGCTCACCGCAGCCGGCGCTCACCGCAGCCAGCGCAGGACGAGGTTGACGACCACCGTCAGCACGACCGAGACCAGCACCATCGAGGTGATCGGGATGACCAGCCGGGAGCGCTGGCCCTCGATGTGCAGGTCACCGGGCAGCCGTCCGAACCAGCCCAGGGCACCGCTCCAGGCGAGCAGCCCGACCACGACGAGGCCGAGGCCGACGACGACGAGCAGCGGTCCGAGGACGCGTCCCATGCCCGGACCCTAGCGAGCACCTAGGGACTTTCGGAGGGGTCGAGCGGAGCCGGTCGGTACGGTTGCGCGGTGGACAGGACGTGTTCACTATCGCTAGCTGCACCGCAGGTGGCGGCAGTCAGGGCTCGTGCGTCCGCCGTGGGAGAAGCGTGGAGCAGTACAAGGCCGTCGACGACGGGTCGATGGCCCATGGAGGTGATGGCATGACGGCGCTACTGATGACGGGGTTCCCCGGGTTCCTGGGTTCGGCGCTGCTGCCCCGGATCCTCGACCGACGCGACGGCGTCCAGGCGGTCTGCGTGGTGCAACCGCACCACCTGGGCACGGCCGAGGAACGGCTGCAGCGCATCGAGGCGGCGCAGCCGCAGATCGCGGGACGGACCCTGCTGGTCACCGGTGACATCACCGAACCCGAGCTGGGCGTGGACCCCGACCACGCCGAGCTGCTCGACCAGGTCACCGAGGTGTGGCACCTGGCCGCGGTGTACGACCTGGCGGCACCCCCGGAGCTCGCGCAACGCGTGAACGTCGACGGCACCGCCCGGGTCCTCGAGTTCTGCTGGGACCGGCCGTCCTTCGAGCGGCTGCAGTACGTCAGCACCTGTTACGTCAGTGGGCGCTACCGGGGACGCTTCACCGAGGACATGCTCGACGAGGGCCAGTCCTTCCACAACCACTACGACTCGACCAAGTTCGCGGCCGAGAAGCTCGTCCGCGAGGCGATGGAGCAGGGCCTGCCCGCCACGATCTACCGCCCCGGCATCGTGGTCGGGGACTCCCGCACCGGCGAGACCCAGAAGTACGACGGCCCCTACTACATCGCGCGCTTCCTGCGCCGCCAGCTGTTGCCCGTGGCGGTCCTCCCGGCCGTCAACGGTGACCACACCACCGGTGTCGTCCCACGGGACTTCGTGATCGAGGCCATGGACCAGCTGTCGGTGCTGGAGACCTCCGTCGGTCGGACCTACGCCCTGACCGATCCGGAACCACCCACCAACCGCGAGGTCGCCGAGCTCTTCGCCGACCGCCTCGGCAAGCGCCTGGCGTGGGTGCCGCTCCCGCTCGGCCTCACCAAGGCCGCGCTCACCCACGTCCCCGGCCTCGAATGGCTGCTCGGGCTGCCGGCTGAGACCATCGACTACTTCGAGGCCCCGACCACCTACGCCACCGACCACACCCTGGCTGATCTCGCCGGCACCGGGGTGGAGTGCCCACCCTTCGCCAGCTACGCCGGCCGGCTGCTGGACTTCATGGAGGACCACCCGGAGATCGACGCCTCGGCGATGGTCTGATCCGGAAGACGCTGGGAACACCGCACCCCAGGGGAGTACCGATGAGCACCGCACACCGCAGCACCGTCGTGAACGTGAGCCTGTCCTCGTCAGCGCGCGACTACGACACCGAGGTGACCTTCCTGAACCGACCCTTCCGCATCGTGCGGGTCGGCGCCGACGGTGACCTCGACGCCGCAGCTGAACTGCTCGTGTCGTGGGCGGACAGCGCCGATGCGATCGCCCTGACCGGGCTTCGGGAGGCCCAGGCCCTCGGGCTGTACGACGGTTCCCCCGATGGGATCGACCGGGTCCGGGGGGCGACCAGCTCGGTCCCCGTCGTGGACGGTCGCACCCTGCACGATGTCCTCCAGGAGTGGGCCATCCGGTGGGTGGACCAGGAGATGCCTGGGTTCTTCGCCAACGCACGCACCGTCGTGCTCGGCGGCCTCAACCACGATCGCACGACCCGGGTGCTGCGGGAGTTCACCCGGAACCTGCAGTTCGCCGACCCGCTGCTGCGCCTCGACCTGCCGGCGACCCTGGACGCCAACCCGGTGCTGGGTCTCGCAGCGAAGGTCGCCTCCGTGCCCTACAGCCTGGTGCCCGGCCCGGTGAAGGCCACGGTCCGGAGCCCGGGGCAGCGGCTCAGCCATGCGCTGGCGCGACAGGCCGCCCGTGACTGCGACGTGGTGGTCGCCACCTACGAGGAGCTGATCGGCTTCGGCCTGGAGGACCTGGCCGGCAAGACCCTCATCTCCTCCTCGATCTCCGAGGAGCGGCTGGCCGAGCTCGGTAGCCGTGGCGTCGACATGGTGCTCGACACGACCCCGCAGCCCTTCGACGTCACCGTCAACGCCGCGATGCTCGAGGCGATGATGGTGGCGCTCACCCCGGAGGAGGAGCGGCTCACCAACGACGACCTGCTCGACATGATCGTCTCGGCGGGCCTCGAGCCGCGCACGCTGTACCCCAACGGGCCGAAGCGCAAGAGCCGTTTCGCCTTCGTCATCCACCCGCTGTCCCAGGAGTACTTCCGCAGCGTCGAGCCCCTCGGCACGCTCGCGAAGTACGCCCCCGGCCCCGCCATGGACGCCATGGAGAAGGCGCTCGCCTACCTGCCGCCCTTCACCTACAGCCACATCACCGGCATCACCTCGCCCACCGGTGCCGAGGCCGAGGGGTGGTTGATCACGGTGGGCGGGACACCCAAGGAGCTGATGGCGCACCGGCCGGAGTTCACCTACGGCCGGCTGCTGGCCGCGGCCGAGACCGCCCGCAAGCTCGGCGCCCAGGTCATGGGGCTCGGCGCCTTCACCAAGGTCGTCGGTGACGCCGGGGTGACCGTGGCCCGGCGGGCACCGTTGCCGGTCACCACCGGCAACAGCTACAGCGCCTCGGGTGCACTATGGGCGGCCCGGGATGCGGTGCTGAAGCTCGGGATCGCCGACGTGGACGAGCAGGGCCGCATCAAGGGCAAGGCCATGGTCGTCGGTGCCACGGGTTCGATCGGGTCGGTGTGTGCCCGGCTGCTCGCCCTGTCCAGCGACGAGCTGTGGCTGGTGTCGCCGGAGTCGGCGAAGCTGCTGTCGCTGAAGCGTGACATCGAGAAGGACGACCCGCGGGCGGAGATCCACATCGCTGCGACCCCTGACGGCCACCTCGCCGACATGGACGTCATCGTCACGGCGACCTCAGGTGCGGGCAAGCGGGTCATCGACATCATGAAGGTCAAGCCCGGCTGCGTGATCACCGACGTGGCCCGCCCCCTGGACCTGTCGGCGGAGGACGTGGCCAAGCGGCCCGACGTGCTGGTCGTGGAGTCCGGTGAGATCCAGCTGCCCGGTGAGGACGTGAAGATGCGTGGCATCGGGCTGCCGCCGGGCGTGGCGTACGCGTGCCTGGCCGAGACCGTGGTGCTGGCGCTCGAGGGCCGTTACGAGACCTTCACCGTCGGTCGTGCCATCGAGTGGGAGAAGGTCAAGGAGATCTACCGGCTCGGGCTCAAGCACGGGATGAAGCTGGCGACGATCTCCGGGGTCAACGGCGTCTACACCGACGAGGACATCGCCCGGATCCGCGAGTTGGCCCTCGCGCGGCGGGCCGAGCTGGCGGGCGCGAGCACCTGATGCCCGTGCGCTGACCGGTCACGGCTCCTCCCGGGCCGTGACCGGTCGCGCTGCTCGCACTGCCGGGCGA
>SLQK01000223.1 GCA_007131525.1 Nitriliruptoraceae bacterium
CTGCTCGCGCTCGGTCGAACCGATCTCGCGTTCGCCTTCGGCCCACTGGCGGGTCGCCCGGGTCTCGGTCACCCCGGCGATGAAGGCGACCAGCCGCGGGGTGAGCATCTCCCGCAGGAAGGCGACCAGTGCCGGCGTCGGCGTGGTGGTGGCGAAGCGGTGCGCCACGAGGTCTGCTTGACGTTCCTGGATGACAGCCATAACGACATCTCTCCTCACACCCAAGATACCAGTCGAGATACCACGCGTCCGGATGGCGCTTGACGCCCCATGCATGCGCCCTGGAAACGAACGGTGCGATAGCGGGTGCCACGGGCGGGCACTCAGCGGAATGCCAAGCCTGTGGTTCCGCAGGCCAGCGGGACGAAGCGACCTGGGACGTCACCCCGCGCCACCGGCCTAGGCAGGTTCGATACCTCTCGTGCCCACCCACCTCGAACGTCGGCGTCCGCGACCCGGCCCCTGCGTGCTCGGGCTCGCTCGCTGTTCCGCTTCGGCCACCGACTCGACGGTGCTGCTGGCACGTCCCCGGTGCCACGTCGCCGGTGCCGGATGGGTCACCAGCGCCCGGGGACTACCCTGACGCCCCGCGCGAGGTCCCGCCACTCGCGCCCAGGAGCGTCACGTGAGCCAGACCATCACCGTCCACCATGGTGACCGCAGCGTCCAACTCGACGCCGGTGCCACCGCCCTGCAGGCGCTCAAGGCCCTGGAGGCGATCCGGGGCGCCATCGTCGCCGCCGAGGTGACCACCCCGGACGGGGCCACGTGGGAGTGGGACCTGGACCGGCCCGTGCCCGACGGGGCCACCGTGGCCGGCATCAACGCCGACACCGACCAGGGGCGCGCGATCCTGCGGCACTCCACCGCCCACCTGATGGCCCAGGCCGTCACGGATCTGTTCCCGGGTGCCAAGTGGGCGATCGGGCCGCCGATCGAGGATGGGTTCTACTACGACTTCGACGTGGCGAGTCCGTTCACGCCCGAGGACCTCGAGCGCATCGAGGCCCGCATGGTCGAGCTCGCTCGCGAGCGCCAGCGCTACGTCCGTGAGGAGGTCGCCGAGGAGGCGGCGCGCGAGGAGTTCGCCGACCAGCCCTACAAGATCGAGATCATGGACCTCGTCGGTGACGGGACCATCGTCAGCGCGGTGGACACCGCCGCCCCCGATGCCCCGGCCGGCGGGACCGACGCCGAGGCACCGACCTACACCGTCTACCGCAACGTCCGCGACCTCGACGACGGCAGCACCGAGGTGGCCTGGTCGGACCTGTGCCGCGGTCCCCACGTGCCCTCCACCGAGCGCATCCCCGCGTTCAAGCTGCTGCGCAGCGCCGGTGCCTACTGGCGGGGCCGTGAGGACCAGCCGATGCTGCAGCGCATCTACGGCACCGCGTGGGAGTCGAAGAAGGCGCTCAAGGCGCACCTGGAGCTGCTGGAGGAGGCCAGGCAGCGCGACCACCGCAAGCTCGGGCGGGAGCTGGAGCTCACCCACCACCCCGACGAGCTGGGGCCCGGGCTCTCGATCTTCCTGCCCAACGGTGCGCTGGTCCGCAAGCAGATGGAGGACTGGATCCGCGACGAGACGCTCGCGCGCGGCTACCTCCCGGTCTACACCCCGCACATCGCCAAGGAGGACCTGTGGCGGATCTCGGGGCATCTCGAGCACTACGCAGAGCTGATGTACCCGGGGATGGAGCTCGATGACGCCGGCGCCGCGTACCGGCTCAAGCCGATGAACTGCCCCTTCCACATCCTCGCCTTCACCTCCCGGACCCGCTCCTACCGGGAGCTGCCGCTGCGCATCTCCGAGCTCGGGACCGTCTACCGCTACGAACGGTCCGGGGTGGTCAACGGGATGCTGCGGGCCCGGGGCTTCACCCAGGACGACTCCCACATCTTCTGCCGTGACGACCAGGTCGTCGACGAGGTGGTGGCCTGCATCGAGTTCGCCCGCGACCTCTACGCCGCCTTCGGCCTCGGCGAGCCCTCCCGGGTGGCGGTCTCGACCCGACCCGACGAGAAGTCGATCGGGACCGACGAGCAGTGGGCCCACGCCGAGAAGGCCCTGGTGGAGGCCGCCGAGCGGTCCGGCTACGACTACCAGATCGATGCGGGCGAGGGGGCGTTCTACGGCCCGAAGATCGACATCCACGCCCGGGATGCGATCGGACGGGAGTGGCAGCTGACCACCATCCAGGTGGACTTCAACCTGCCGGAGCGTTTCGACATCGCCTACGTCGGTGAGGACGGCGCCAAACACCGGCCCTTCATGGTGCACCGCGCGCTGTTCGGCTCGATCGAGCGGTTCTTCGCCGTGATGGTCGAGTCCTTCAACGGGGCCTTCCCGACCTGGCTGGCGCCCGAGCAGGCCCGGGTCGTGCCCGTGGCGGCGGAGTTCGACGCCTACGCCGCCGAGGTGGTCGCCGCGCTGCGCGCCGTCGGCGCCCGGGTCCACCTCGATGCCGGGGACGGCACCCTCGGCCACAAGATCCGGGAGGCCCAGACTTCCAAGGTGCCCTACACGCTGATCGTCGGGGCAGCCGAGGCCGAGTCCCGCACCGTTGCTGTGCGCCCCTACCGGGGTGAGCAGCGCAAGGAGGTCCCGCTGGACACCTTCGTCGCCGAGCTGGCGGCGGAGATCGCGGCGCAGCTGCCGGCAGCGCGACCGACATGAGCCTCGAGGACCACGTCGGCGAGGTCGCGCGCGACACGCGCAGCGACCAGCCCGGCGTCGGCATCGAGGGGCTGCAGCGGTTGTGGGCCCCCTGGCGGTTCGGCTACATCGCGGGCGCCGACCCGGTGGACGGGTGCCCGTTCTGCGTCCTGCCCGCCCGTGACCCGGCGACCGATCGGGCGTCGCTGATCCTCCACCGGGGCGACCACGCCTACGTGATCTTCAACGCCTACCCCTACAACCCCGGCCACCTGATGGTGGTGCCCTACGAGCACGCCGCCGAGCTCGAGCAGCTTCCCGACGAGGTGACCGCCGAGGTGTTCGCCCTCGGACGGGAGACGGTGCGGATCCTCAAGGAGCGCATCGGCGCGCAGGGCATCAACCTCGGGATGAACCTCGGCGCGGTCGCCGGTGCCGGCATCACCGATCACCTCCACCTCCATGCGGTGCCCCGCTGGGGCGGCGACACCAACTTCATGTCGGTGGTCGGCGCGGCCCGCGTGCTCCCCAAGGCCCTGGAGGAGCTCTACGACGAGCTGCTGCCGGGCTTCGCCGACCTCGGCTGAGGTTGCGGCAGACCGCACCGCTGGCCGCTCGGCCACCCTGGAACGCGGCCGCAGGCTGGGTAGCCTCGAGGCCGTCCTCACGATCGCAGGTTGCCGTGGCGCTCCGTTCCCGCTTCCCCGCTGCCGTCGACGCCGTGACCGCTCCGCTGGGTCGCGGCCTCGGCCGTACCGGGGTCAGCCCCAACACCCTGACCACGCTGGGGCTGCTGCTCACCGCGGCGGCCGCGGTGCTGGTGGCCCTGCAGCGCTTCCACCTCGCCGCCCTGGTGCTGATCGCGGGCGGCCTCATGGACGTGCTGGACGGCTCCGTCGCCCGGGCCACCGAACGCTCCACCCCCTTCGGCGGCTTCTACGACTCGGTCAGCGACCGCATCTCCGACGGCCTGATCCTCGGCGGGATCGCCTGGGCCGTGCGTGACCAGCCACGGCTGCTCGCGCTGGCGCTGGCGGCGCTGGTGGCCGCCTTCCTCACCAGCTACGTCCGCGCCAAGGCGGAGTCGATCGACCTCGACTGCTCGGTCGGGGTGCTCGAGCGGGCGGAGCGCGCGATCCTCATCATCGCGGGGCTGCTGTTCCACCCCTGGCTGTTCGAGCCGGTCCTGTGGCTGCTGGCGGTCGGCGGCACCGTCACCGTGATCCAGCGCATCCACCACGTGTGGTGCCAGATCGACC
>SLQK01000121.1 GCA_007131525.1 Nitriliruptoraceae bacterium
GACGGCCTGGGCCGGGTGCATCGCCGGGGCGGTCTCGGAGCGGGTCCTGCGCCGCAAGCTCGCCCGGGCCGGGTTCACCGACATCGACGTCACGGCCCACACACCCTTCAGCCTCGAGGATGTCGCGCTCTACCCCCTGTTCACCCCTGAGGTCATGGAGTTGCTCCACCAACTGCTGCCCCGCGCGGCGCAGCAGCGGCTCGCCCTGAGCGTGATCGCCCGGTCCCGGCGCCCCCAGCGGTCCGATGCCGCTCCGCTGGCTGGCCCGGGCGTGGCGGCCTCGGGCGCGACGCCGCTGGCGGCGATCCCGCCCGACGCCGTCGAGGCGCCCGGGGTGACCGTGCGTCACCTCAAGGGGGTCGAGGATGCGCAGCTGAAGGTGCTGGATGTCGAGCCGGGTGGGTCGACGCCACACCACACCCATCCCCATGCCCACGAGGGGGTCGTGGTCTCCGGGACGGGGCGGTTGCGGCTCGAGACCGGGGAGCAACCGATCGGTCCGGGCGACGCGTTCTCGATCGCTCCGCGCGAGCCCCATCAGATCGCGAGCGACGCGGGGCAGCCGCTGCGGTTCGTGTGCATGGACTGCCTGTTCGATTGAGCGAGAGCGGCGACCGAGGGGCACGATCCATCCATCCGCAGGAGCACCGTGCCCCGACCGGACCTCTCGCGCGATCACCGCCTCCCGGAACCCTGAGCCGGGCAGGCTCGGCAGGCTCGGCGGTCTTGGCGGCCTGGGCGTTCTTGGCGGCCTGTGCGAACAGCAGCGGCAACGGCCGATGGGAGGTGGTCGCGGCCGGCGTTGCCGTCCGGGACGGGCATGCTGGCGTCTCGCGGTTGAGCGACGAAACGACACGGCTCCGCAGGGGTCGCGTGCACGAGCGAAGGTCGCCGGCGGCCGCGCGGGTTGGTGAGGTGGATGGCCAAGGACGAGCAGGAGGTCGGTCGCCGGCTCGTTGGCGCCCCGGCCGCGGCCCTGATCCTGGTCGTGGTCGCCGTGGCGCTGACCATCGTCCTCCCCGGGGCCGTGGCGCAGGAACCTGCGCAGGTCGGGGACGCCAACGCCGGGCGGCAGGTGTTCGCCAGCAACTGTGCCGCCTGTCACGGCGCTGCCGCCCAAGGGAGGGGTTCCGCTCCCGCCCTGATCGGGGTGGTCGACCATCACTCGGTCGACGAGGTCGAGACCGTCATCCGTCGGGGCCGAGGTGGCATGCCGGCCTTCGACGCGAGGTTGAGCGATGCGGAGATCGACGACGTGCTCGCCTTCCTCGCCGTCGCCCCAGCCGACGAGGCAGCGCCGAGCCCCGGGCCACACATGGACCGGTGGTGGGACGGCATGATGTGGCACGGCGCCGGCGCCGCCCCGTTGCTCTGGATCGTCCTCGGGGTGCTGCTGCTCGTCGCGCTGGCGGTGGGGATCGTGTGGCTGCTCCGCCAGGTGTCCTCCGGCGGCGGCCGGCCGCCCCGCGACGACGATCCGTCAGCGCCGGGCCCCCCGTCCACATCGGCGCGCGAGGAGCTCGACCGTCGCCTCGCGCGCGGGGAGATCAGCCGCGAGGAGTACCGGGCGATCCGCGATGATCTGGAGGGGTGACACGCACCTCCCGCCCCCGACGGTCCTCACGCCGGCACGATCCGGACGTGGCGCAGGCCCTCGGTCGCGCGGGAGCGCAGCCGTGAGCGGTGCCAGCCGAGCAGCAGCTCGATCCGCTCTGCCGCCGCCCGCTCGACCCCTCGCAGCTGGAGCCGGCCGGCGGCGTTCGACACCGTGAGGACCCCGGCCGCCTCGTCGAACGCCGCGCGCGAGTCCGAGAGCGGCAGCTCGTCGGGGACGTCGTTGCGCAGCCCGACCCGGAGCACCCGTTGGTCGGTCAGCAGCAGCACCTGCCGCCGCCGCCCATCGACCTCCAGCCCGACGGCCGTGCCGAGCAGCACCTCCCCGTCAGCGAGGTGGTGACTGGTCCTCCGCAGCGCACGGTCCGTCCGGCTCATGGGGAGAAGTATCGGCGCGGGAGCCGGGTCGGTTGACCAGTACCTCGCGGGAGGGCCGTCAGTGTCCGCCGGGTGCGGTCACTCCTCGACCAGCGGGGTGAGCAGCTGGGGGGCGCGCCCGTCGCTGAGATGCACGACGGGGACCTCGACGTCAGCAGGGCGCTCTCGCACGAGCACGCCATCGACGACGCACCCGTCGAGCGAGACCTGACCGCCGATGGCCATGACCTGGTCCATCGCCTGGTCGAGCAGGTCGGCGTCCACCTCCAGCGCGGTGACGTTGGCTGCCCCGAAGCGCGTGCGCGCATCGGTGATCAGCTGGCTGACGATGGTCATCGCGGTGGCGTCCATGGCGACAACCCTATGCCGCGGGACCGGCGGTGCGCGACCCGCGCGCTGCCGAGCACCGTGCCGCGGTGCTCACGCCGCCAGCGGGATGGCGTAGCGCCAGATGGCGGTCACGTGGGCGGCGCCGCCGACGACCACCAGCACGTGGAACACCTCGTGGAAGCCGAACCAGCCCGGCCATGGGTTCGGGGCCCGCCGGGCGTACACGACACCGCCGATGAGGTAGATCGCGCCGCCTGCGAGGATCAGGGCGAGCCCGTGGAGCGGCAGCACGTCGATGATCTCGAACAGCGGGATGGAGGCCAGCGCGCCGAAGGAGGCGTAGGCCGCGACCGTCAACCACCTCGGGCCCTTCAGCGGTGACGCGGCGACGATCGATCCCACGATCGCGATGGTCCAGGCGATGATGAGGCTCCAGGTGCGCCAGGCGCCACTGAGGGTGTGCACGGCGACCGGTGTGAAGCTCGCGGCGATGAACAGCTGGATCATCGCGACATCGGCCCTGGCGAGCTGCCGTGCGATCCGTGCCGGCCACCGGGGCAGGTGGTACAGCCCCGAGGTGGCGAACAGCCCGATCAGGGCGGCGCCGAACACCGCGACGCTCGCGCGGGGAAGCCCCGGTGAGGCCGCCCGCCACAGCAGCACGGCGACGACCACCGCCGCAGGAGCGGCGAGGGTGTGGACGACACCGCGCAGGCGCGGCTTGGTCGCTACGGACGGCTCGGGGCCCGTTGCCTCGGTGCGGTGCACGTTGGTCCCATCGTTGCGTCGCTGGCGGCTGCACGGCGCTCCCCGTCGACCGCTGCCGACGGCGACGTACGGTACCGCTCCTGTCGCTCCATCCTGCTGTCGAGCGGCGGTGGCCGACGGTCGACGCACCGTCGCTCGCGGCGCCAGGGGTGGGTCGGCTCGGATGGCCGCCGCTCAGGGGCCTTCGGCCCGTGCGCCGGGTAGCGGGTCACCTAGCGTGAACCAGCGGAGGCGTGGCGCATGGAGAACTGGCAGGTCGAGGGACCGCTGTTGTGGGCGCTGATCATCGGCGGCGTGGTGCTGCTGGTGATCTACGCGGCGCTGCTGTGGGACATCAGCCGCAGTGAGGTCCGGCACCTGCCGCGATGGATGTGGGCCCTGATCGTGCTGCTCATCACCTTCCCGATCGGCGCGCTCGCCTACCTCGTCGTCGGCCGTGTTCCGGCGTCGGAGTCGGCCGGGGTCGGGGCGGGGCCCGATCCGGACCCTCCCGTGGCCGGGCGGGACGCTGCTGCTGCTGCCGCCGCCACCTCGGCTGCGGCTGCCAGCGGGCAGGTCGTGGTCGCCCCACCGATCCCAGCCGAGCCCGCCCGCGCCGCGCCGCCGCCGCACCCCGACGAGGTACCCGCGGTGATCGCGACCCATGGGCTCACGAAGCGGTACGCCGAGACCCTCGCGCTCGACGACGTCGACCTGCACGTGCCCAGGGGCACGACCTACGGGCTGATCGGTCCGAACGGCGCCGGCAAGACCACGATGCTGTCGATCCTCGCCGGGCTCCGGCAGCCGACCGCCGGGGAGCTCTCGCTCGGTGTCGA